>JAFGMP010000053.1 GCA_016927495.1 Candidatus Latescibacterota bacterium
AATATCAATTCGAAGTCGACTCCATGTTTAAGATTATCAATTACAAATTGCTAAACACGGAAGCATTATTTGCAATATTTTTAATTCACTCCATTTTTTTAAAATATAATATTTTGAGAGATTTTTAACAAGGCTTTTGAGTCAAGTCCTGATTTTTTTGTAAAATCGCTTGTTGTTGATTTCATGTGTGAGTATAATCTTAATAGAAATGATACGGGCGACAGAATAGAAACCGAATGGTGGTGTGAACGGTAATGAGTGGATGTAAAAACATGGACAGGCGAGGATTTTTACGGTACGGTAAATCGGGTATGGCAACTATGGCACTGAGTGGTCTATGTCAAGGTGTTGATGCATCCGTAAAAACAACCCCTAATATTGTGCTTATCGTTTCGGATGACCATGGTGTCGATGATCTTGGCAGTTGGGGAAATCCGGTAATCAAAACCCCTCACCTCGATAGTCTTGCACACGACGGTACAAGTTTTACTCAAGCCTACTGTACCACCGCAAGCTGCAGTCCGAGTCGTTCGACCATCCTTACCGGTCTTCATAATCATGCTAACGGAATGTATGGCCTTCAGCATTCGTATCACCATTTCCAGTCTTTCGATACCATAAGTTCTTTGCCGGTATTTCTTTCAAAGAAGAGATATAGAACTGCCCGTGTCGGTAAATTTCATCTTGCGCCGGAATCGGTTTACAAATTCGAGATAATCCTTTCGGAGGGCAGTGCAAATAACATGCAGGCTTTAGGCCGTAGTCCCGTCGAGATGGCGGATACCTGCCGGGATTTTATTAGTTCTAAAGATAACCGCCCCTTCTTCCTTTATTTTGCCACTGATGATCCGCACCGCGGGATACCTTTCGATACCTGGCCGGGGCCTAATCCTTTTGGAAACCGTCCTGAGGGGTATCCGGGAGTGACGCCGGTATCATATGATCCTGACAGTATTACTCCCCAGTCTTATCTGCCCGATACACCTGAGTGCCGCGCCGAACTCGCACAATATTATCAGTCAGTGTCACGGATGGATCAGGGATTGGGACGGCTATTTTCCATACTGAAAGAGGCCGGCGTTTACAATAATACCGTTATAATTTACATTTCCGATAACGGTATTGCATTCCCCGGTGCGAAAACGACCGTATATGATCCGGGTATACATCTGCCCTGTATTGTAAGAACACCCTGGCAGACCAGTCGGGGTATTACTTCCGATGCTATGATTTCCTGGGTGGATATCGCACCGACAATTCTCGATATTGCAGGGGGATTACCTGAAGAAGCACAATTCCACGGCCGTTCTTTTGCCGGTGCTATTAATGGGAATCAAAGTGGTTTCGATGAAGTTTACGCATCTCATACGTTTCATGAAATCACCATGTATTATCCGATGCGGGCCGTGAGAACCCGGCGATTTAAGTTAATCAGAAACCTTGCACATGAACTTGAATTCCCCTTTGCAGCGGATCTTAAAAAATCGTCAACATGGCAGAGCGTTATACGGAGACATATGTCTGAATATGGGAAACGGACGGTCGAAGCACTTCTAAGACGCCCGGAGTGGGAACTTTATGACCTGGAAAACGATCCGGATGAGATCAAAAACCTTGCTAATGATGTACGTTATAAGAATGAGATCGCAGCTTTAAAAGTGAAGCTGGATGAATTTCGCAAAAATACCGATGATCCCTGGGCAGGATACATCGGCCTTTAGTTTATTACTTATAAAACTATCAATAATGAGCCTGAAACATACTACTGCAATTTTCCCTTTTTGTTAATACAGCTTATATAATACAGTCAGATCTGTCAAATTTATGGCTTCTGAGAATCAGAATAGTTTCTGAATTTGTAAACAGTGAAATTTTCAAAAGTCAGACCATATTATAGAAAAAACTTGACACTATATAAAAATAGTTTATATTGATCAAAATGGTTAATAATTATATATTGGAGGGTATATTATGGCACGGATCAGTATTTATGATTTACCAACTGATAATGTTATCAGCAAAGATGAAATGCGGAGAATTCGTGGAGGTTTAGACGTATCACGGAAGAAGGGATATTATTCATGGAAACCTGAAGTAGGTGATGAAGTTATACTTTCTTTTGTTTCCGGAGACATGAGGGCTCCCATTGTTCTCGGTAGCCTTTGGGAAAGTAAAGATCCGCCCGTTGAAAAAGACTCAGAATAGCGAAAATTATTAATTGTTTTCATCTATTAATTTTAAGTAATATATATAATAAAACCATTTCAGAAGTATTCGGAAGTTACATAGATATTATTATTTTAAGATGTAATACGATCGAATTCTTTTGGGAATATTTAAAAATATTAAAGCGTCACAAAATGCAAAACCTTTATGCATACCACGGGCGTTTTCTGTTCAACTCACTTCCAAGCACATTCAGGGCGATATTGACATCATCAACAATCTGAAAATCGTACATACCGACACATAGGAAATCGGCTCCCCCATCGAAAGCGTATTTAAAACCGACTTCCGGTGCAATTGCCCCTGCTGCGAGAACTTTAAAAGCGATCCAGGGTTGGGGGAGTTTTCTCATGAATTCGATAGTTGCTTCCGGTTCGGAACACCACAGGTTGTCATGATCACCAAGCCCTTCTTTTGCGCCTTCGGGCCGTGCTGACCAGTAATCGATGTTGTGGAGTGTTTTCAACCAGAAATCCGGTTCGATGCCGGATTCGACACATTTTTTAATTGTATAAAGGTCGTGTGCACCGATACCTGCCGGGATACCATTCTGCCTGATCAGGTCGACAGCCCTGGCGATCGGTTCGATATTTCCCTCACGTGCGAGACTGTCTGCCTTGGCACCGTGGACATAACATGCGCTTGCCCCGTAATCGATGGATTTTTTGGCGCCCTCGATAATGTCTTCTGCTGTTGTGTTGGGAATAAACTTGATATTGCCGATACCGCGCCGCCAGTACTCGTTGATGACACCTGAGAGCATCGGATTGGTGAGAAACGCGTTTATGCCGCATTTTTCGGCAAGCATGAATGTTTCGAATATCTTCGTTTTGTGGTGGTATGCTTTAACGAGTTTCGATACATAGATGAGATCACGGGCATGCACAAATCCGGTTATAAGATTACCGCCAAGGATAATCCGGCTCAGTTCGAGATTTTTGATTTTGGTGTGTGGAACCTGACCCTTAAGATTTTCGAGACTTGAGAAATTGAATGTTTTAATTGTAGCACTCGATACCGCATCAGCCTGTTGCTGCTCAAGATGTTTTTCCTCATAACTCTCCCATCCGAGTTTCTTGAGAACAAGTATAACGAATATACCGAACACAGGCATGGATGCGAGGCTTGTTAACAGCTCACGCCGTCCCATCGAAGGAGGTGTTTCATGAATTTCCGGTACAGGTGTAATCTTTTCTTTAACCTGTTTTTGTCCAGTCATTTCGGATCGTTTGGTTCTCAGAAATTGTATCAACCTGTCAAGCCCCAGAAATGTACCGGTGGGAAAGAGGGCAATAACAATTAACGCAACAAGTTCCACTAAATTCTTATCGACCACGAGATAATTACCTTCGGTGACCACGCCGTAATCCATACCGATAAACGGTGGGTTGGCGATATAATACAGCGAGAGAAGAACGATTGCGAAGATGGCCGATACGCGGGTCAAAAGCCCGGCTATGAGTCCTAATCCGACAAGTATCAATCCCCATACATTAATAAAATCCACTATTGACAGAACATTTGGTGTGTCTGCAATCCAGCGAAATACCGGTGCAAACAGCCACTTAGACACGGATAGAAATCCCTGTGATGTCCAGCCCGGTGTAAAGATTTTAGCGATACCCTCGTATAGAAAGTGCCAGCCGACGGCTACACGAAGCAGGGTGAGCAAGGACATTTGAATGATGGTAACAGGTTTATGCGGTTCATTTCGAGGTATCATTTTTTTTCTCCCCGAACAGATGAAATAGAATTAAATACGATATATTTTTTATAAATTTAAATTTTCATGTCGGATGAAAGATACAATATGGTGTTTTATAATAATCATGAAATACCGTAAACAACATAAATCTGTGGGCAATAAAATGTCAAGGCAGATATTGAAGATTGTGAAAATTTCAATTTTCAATTGCAGAAAAAGAGGAAACCTAATTATAAATAAGGCCGTTTATTTGGTGAACATTGGCGTGAAATTAAACAAAATAGAAAATAACATAAAAAGAGGGGCGGACACTAAGCACACCCCTCTAACAATTTATGAAACAAAAATTATTCCAACAAGTGTTGTCAGGCACCCTGTTGTGCGACAAAACCCTGAGTCTGCAAACCGGTTGCCGATGGCGTACCGGCGATTTGGGCAAGATAGGCAGGGCCAAGTTTCTTAATGTGGGCATCGACGTTGTCAAAATAATTGAAGTGTATCTGTTCCTCATCGATGATCAGTTCAAATAATTTCATGCTTACACTGTCACCATTTGTTCTGCATACCAGCAGAAACTGGTTATAGGCGTCGATGGTATCGTCCTCTTGTTTTGCATCGAAAGGAAAGACAACCTCAACATCCTGTTCTTTTTCAACTTTAGCCGACGGCTCAGTAGTTGGGGCGCCGCCCAGTTCCTTAATCCGTTCTGCAAACATTTCAGCATGACGCATTTCATCGACAGCGATAAGCTTGATCTTAGCTGCCATCTCACCATAATCCATATCATCCAGATTATAATGCTGGTTCATATATTGATAAATGGCCTGGAGTTCCATTGCACGGGCTTTGTTTAATACCTCGATAACTTCAGCTTTTCTTGCTTTACGGGACTTTTCTGCCAACATACACCTCCTTTTCAATGTATATTTTCATATTATTATTAAAACAAATATCCTGATAATGAATTCTGTCAAGTCCCTACCAATATAATGAATTACCCTGAATTAAAGATAAAATTGTTTGTTAATTTTTTTATTTTCCCAATGTTTTATGACAGAACCACCAATCAAAACACTCGTATTTACCCGCTCTCTCAGCAATTGCTTTCATGTCCGTAGGGGGTGGAACAATAATATGGTCGCCTATGATTTCATTATTAGGCCATCCTGCCGGTACTGCTACTTTTTCGTTATCTGCAAGCTGAAGGGCCTTCACAGCGCGGACGATTTCGTCCATGTTTCTTCCGATTTCCTGCGGATAGTACATGACAAGCCGTACTTTTCCGGCTGGATCTCCGACAAACACCGCCCGTACTGTATTTGTGCCCTTTCCCGGATGCAGCATACCGAGTTCCATCGCTATCTGGTCGTTTGCAGCAATGATTGGATAGGTAATTTCGACCTTGAGCGTGTCTTTGATCCACTGAACCCACTTAATGTGGGAAAATACCTGGTCGACCGACATACCTACGAGCTTGCAGCCGAGTTTATCGAACTCGCCGATACGTTTTTGGAATGCCACAAACTCGGTCGTACAAACCGGAGTAAAATCAGCCGGGTGGCTAAACAGTACGAACCACGAACCCTTCATATCTCCCGGAATATTCATTGGACCATGTGTTGTTTTTACAGTAAGTTCCGGGAAAGGATCACCGAGCAGCGGCATGTGAAATGTTTTTTCTTCCATTTTATTGTCTCCTTTTTGTTGAATTAAGGTTTCATGTATTAATTGATTTACGATTGCTAAAATGAAAAACTTTAACAACCACATTTTAAATGGTTTTCAAGCTATTTTCTCGGTATTGGTTCAATAAAAATCTTCAGGTTTTTTTGTAATAACTAAGATATCTATTTGAAAAATACAGTCAAGGATATTATTTATTGAAAGTTTTAACCAAATCTTGACCTTATTGTATTATCAGACAGTAATATCTCTCAAAAAATTTCGATCTTAGAACAGCTAACCGATATGCTTATGGGAAACTCTTTGATGAAGTCTCCCATAAGCATTTAATGTTATTTCATAAAGCAGGTGCCAAGCGTTTCGGGTTAGACCAGAATTATTTTATCTCGATACCTTTATTCTTTTTGATCGGTACACTCAAAGGAACCGACTTAGAAGACAATCAGGCGAGGTCGAAACGGTCAAGGTTCATTACCTTGTTCCATACCGCCACAAAATCGCGCAGGAACTTCTCCTGGGAGTCTTCACATCCGTAGACTTCCGCAATGGCCCGAAGTTGAGAGTTCGAACCGAATATAAGGTCGACACGGGTGCCGGTCCACTTTAGTTCGCCCGTTGTGCGATCACGACCCTCGAACACGCTTTCGTCTTTTGACATTGCCTTCCATGTAGTACTCATGTCGAGCAGGTTCACGAAGAAGTCGTTAGTCAGCATCCCGGGTCGTTTGGTGAAGACGCCGTGTTGGGTCTCACCGAAATTGGTATTCAGGACTCGCAGACCGCCAATGAGAACCGTCATCTCAGGCGCCGTCAGTGTCAGCAATTGCGCCCGATCGAGCAGCAGTTCTTCTGCCGATACTGAGAAGCTGGTCTTGAGGTAGTTACGGAACCCATCCGCAACCGGCTCGATTACCGCGAATGACTCAACATCGGTCTGCGCCTGCGCAGCATCCGTACGCCCCGGTATAAAGGGAACTGTCACGTTGTGTCCTGCTTTCTTCGTCGCCGCTTCGACGGCTGCGCACCCGCCCAGAACTATCAGATCGGCAAGCGAGACCTTCTTCCCACCGGACTGTGAATTATTGAACGCCTTTTGGATCGCTTCGAGCTTCTGCAGTACCTTTGCCAGTTGAGCCGGCTGGTTGACTTTCCAGTCCTTCTGGGGTGCAAGGCGAATACGTGCTCCGTTAGCACCGCCGCGTTTGTCGGAGCCACGGAATGTGGACGCCGATGCCCAGGCGGTCGAGACCAGTTCCGAGATCGACATGCCCGATGCAAGGATCTTGCCTTTGAGGTCCGCAATGTCCTTCGCATCTATTAGCACATGATCGACTTTGGGCACAGGGTCTTGCCAGACCAGTTCTTCAGCAGGGACCTCCGGGCCGAGATAGCGTGAACGCGGGCCCATATCGCGGTGGGTCAGTTTGAACCATGCCCGGGCAAAAGCGTCTGCGAACTGGTTGGGATTTTGCTGGTAGCGCCGTGCGATCGGCTCGAAGATCGGGTCGTAGCGAAGGGATAGGTCTGCCGTGGTCATCATCGGCCGGTGCTTCTTCGACGGATTGTGTGCGTCAACCACCATGTCCTCTTCGGCCACATTTTTAGCCAGCCACTGATTCGCACCGGCCGGACTCTTGACCAGTTCCCATTCGTATTTGAACAGAATGTTCAGATAGCCCATGTCCCATTTTGTCGGGTTCGGCTTCCAGGCACCCTCGATACCGCTGCCGATTGTATCGCCGCCTTTACCGCTGCGGTAGCTGCTCTTCCAACCGAGTCCCTGTTCCTCAATGGGTGCGGCCTCAGGTTCAGGGCCGACATGGGTTGCAGGGCCCGCACCGTGACACTTGCCGAAGGTGTGCCCGCCAGCGACAAGAGCGACGGTCTCTTCGTCGTTCATCGCCATACGGGCGAAGGTCTCTCGGACGTCACGGCCGGAGGCGACCGGATCCGGGTTACCGTTGGGCCCTTCCGGATTCACGTAGATAAGTCCCATCTGAACAGCGGCAAGCGGATTCTCGAGATCCCGTTCGCCGGAATAGCGCTTGTCGCCAAGCCACTCGGCCTCAGATCCCCAATAAATGTCCTCTTCCGGCTCCCAGACGTCCTCGCGTCCGCCACAGAAGCCGAATGTCTTTAGTCCCATCGATTCGATAGCGCAGTTGCCGGCGAGGATCATCAGGTCGGCCCAGGAAATTTTCCTGCCGTATTTTTGCTTGATCGGCCAGAGCAGACGGCGCGCCTTGTCAAGGTTCACGTTGTCCGGCCAGCTGTTGAGGGGTGCCAAGCGTTGGGAGCCAGACCCCGCTCCCCCGCGGCCGTCACCCATACGATAGGTGCCAGCACTGTGCCACGCCATCCGAATGAAGAGCGGTCCGTAGTGACCATAATCGGCAGGCCACCAGTCCTGCGAATCGGTCATCAGCTCATAGAGGTCTTTTTTCACAGCCTTCAGGTCGAGTTTTTTAAACTCCTCAGCATAGTTGAACTCCTTGCCCATGGGGTTGCTCTTCGCGGAGTGCTGGTGAAGTATTTTGAGATTCAACTGTTTTGGCCACCAGTCCTTGTTCGATGTGCCACCTCCGGCTGATTTGCCGGTTACCGGGCATTTGCTATGATCATTCATGGTAATTACTCCTTTCGTTGTGTGAATTGTTGGACAGCACTACTATGAATAATAGTGTTTCGCTGCTCATCCAGCAAACAATTAATTTATATATCGTAAAAATAGTCTGAATGATACCTTCTGGTTTGGTGATTAATGTTGCAGTAATAGCTATATCTGTGTAAATAATATTCGGACTGATTATTAATAGTATGTAAAAAAAATTAATTGTTGTATTCTCTGCATCGTGGGCACATTCCGAAAAATTCGATACGGTGTTTGGTTGCTGTTAAACCTGTTTTTTCTTTTATTTTTAAGTTTAGATTGTAGTCAAAAGGGAAATCCAAATCAATAATTGCATTACAATTTTCACAGATAAAATGGTAATGTGGTTCCGTATATGCTTCAAATCTGTCAAATGTACTTCCAAAATCGATTTTTTTTATCAAACCCTGTTCAAGTAAAATGTTTAAATTACGATATACTGTACCCATGCTGAGATCAGGAAATTCATTTTTCAATGTATTATAAATCCATCCTGCTGTCGGATGTATAGTTGTATTTTTCAGTATTTCAAGTATACGGTTGCGTTGTTTGCTTTTACGAATTTTTATCATATTTTCTATAACCACATAATAATAATCGGAATTATTATTAATTAAATTAAATTTACACCAATTGTCAAGTAGAAAAGCAATAACCTGAAATTTTTTAATTCATTATCCTTTTATATATCATTTATAAGTTGGTCAGTTCTTATCCAAAACATGTCTGACCATTTTTCCCAGTGTCTTTATTTGATAGGGCTTAGGAAGGAAACCTTTTGCCCGGGAAAACTTAATCATTTTTTCTGCGCTGTGACCCGAGGTAATTAGAACCTTTACGTTCGGTCGAATTTCCAAAATACGCTGAAAAACTATTTCTCCGGAAATTTTGGGCATTGTAAGATCTAGTAAAACAAGATCTATAGCATCTTCCTTTGCTTTAAACTTGAAAAGCCCCTCTTCACCGTCAACGGCGCTTAATACATTATATCCGTAAAATTGGAGTGTTTTTGTAACCGCTTCCCTGACAGAATCTTCATCTTCGATTAAAAGTATCATTTCATTACCGTTTATATTCTCAACAATATCCTGTGCATTATTTTGTGCCGGTATTTGGGCAGATGGCAAATATATATGAACCGTAGTATTTTGTCCGGGTTGCGATTCTATATCTATAAAGCCATGATGACTTTTGGTGACAATATTATATACCATTGCCAGTCCAAGCCCCTGTCCTTTACGTGATCCCCTTCTTGTGGTAAACATAGGATCAAAAGCTTTCTGCCTGATTTCATTTGACATTCCTATACCGGTATCAGTAAATGAGATATGGGCATATGTCCCTGGTGTAAGCCCTCTCTTGTCGTTGTTATCGGCAGAATATTTTTTCACGGTAATACTTATACAATCTCCCTTTTTAACACCTCGCTCCATTATAGCATGAGCGGAATTTGTACCGAGATTCAATAATACCTGATGAAGCTGATCAGCGTTTGCATGCACATAATATTGTTTCGGCCGGATATTTATTTTTTTTTCAATAAGTTTATCAATGGTTCGTTCAAGGATTTTAAATACATCATGTGCAACATCATAGATATCGATAACTGATTTTTGAGATATACCACCGCTGGAAAGTGATTGAATTTCTTTGGTGAGCTGAGCTGCATGTTGAGAAGCCTTGTATGCTTCATTTATATTATCCCGCTGTGAATCGGTTAAACCGGACTCTCTTTGAAGGAGTAAATCCAAATTCCCCATAATTGCCACGAGCAGATTGTTGAAATCGTGTGCTATTCCACCGGCCAGAGTACCCAGTGAATCCATACGCTGACGTATCTGAAGCTGCTCCTCAAGGTATTGGCGCTGAATTTCAATTCTCTGGCGAGCCAGAGCGTTGGCTAATATATCTGTAATCATCCGAAAGCCTGTAAGGTCATCCTCGTTCCATAATCGTGTATTTTTCAATGTGGCAAATATCATCAGATCGAGGACCTTATCACCGGAAAACTTAGGTACGATCACCAAAGAACTGATATGATTGATTGTTATATATTCTTTGAGGATATCATCATCAACGTCGTTGACACAGGAAACAGAGAATAATTCATTTTGTCGAAATTTTTGCAGAAGCCATGAGCACTCATTTAGAGGAAAATCCTTGAGGATGTCCGTATTAACTAAAAATTCAGGTATATGCCAATTATAGATATCACCGAATATATCATTATGTTCATTTATCTGTAGAATGAAGAACTGATCTATTTCAAAAAAAATTCCTGCTTTATCGAGCGACCAAATAATGCCATCGTTGATTTCACTACATGGTAATTCAAGAAGTTTGGTTGAAATCGAACTAAAAAGATTATCCCGGTTCAGACGGATTGTTAATTTTTCTTCGGTTTGTTTATGTTCGATGAAAAGACGTGATAATTTATCAATTTCACGAACACTTCTTTTTCCCGCTTTCCCGGCAAGCATTTTATAATATGCTTCTTTCTGACGAGATTCCAGAAGTTGTTGCTCAAGCACGATTCGCTGTTTATCCATAACTCCTGTTTCCTTTAACCGTCAGTTAATACTGTGAGCACTCCTGTAAGGTCAAGTCCCCGGCTCTTTCCTAATAGTGGAGCAATCTCAACACCTGAGTAAAAACCAAACAACGGTATACCAAATTTGTTACACACATTTTGAACTTCTGAAGCTTCTTCAACAGCGGTGTTTGAAATTGCGGATGCCCTACCACCGCAGTCGATATAAAGTCCCAAAACTGCCATGTGTCCGTCGGATTGTATTTGTTGCATGAGTGACTGAGAGTTACGTTTTGCCGAATCAACAATCTCACCGGTGTCGCGCAGCATGAATTGAATTTCAGAACCTTCCTCAAGATCAGGTTCGAAAATTCTGACACCATTCCCTTCGGGAAGTATTCCCATAATCAACCTGTTTATGTAATGAGCTTCAACCGGTTCATCATATCGCTCTCCACAATTAACACCAATTGATATTAACAGGACAGGACGTTCTCTGCGCCACTCCTTGTGGCCATATATTTCGTCGATCATTTTCACAATCGGCTTATTGTCGATCTCATAAATGATATCACCGTCAATTTTAGTGATTTTATGGTAAATCCCGTCAAGAGGCGTACACCCGTGCATTATAATGGAATATGCCTTAAAATCACCGGAAAGAAGAAGTGCGATAATACTCTGATTGTCGACATGCGAGCCACAGAATTGTTTCGTGTGATTAAAAGTATTGTCTCCAAGGAGACCTGCGCCGATGATGGGGACATCGGTACCGAATTTTGATTCGATCCCCGAAATCAATCCGGAGGATGCATTAATAATCGGAGGTGAATTCGATGTGCCGGGTTTTTTTATAGAATCATATAAGATGGTTAAAAGACGGTCATCATTAGACCGCGGCAGGGCATCGGCAATTTTTAAGGCAGCATTTTTTTCCGAAGAATTCAATCCTTTTGCGATTGCTATATGATGTCGATGACGGGAAGATTCAATAATCAACGCACCCGCTGAGAAACCCTCATAGGAAATAACGTCATTGGTGATTATCCCTATTGCCGAACCTCCTATAATAGGTACATCTTTCCCGATAATCGATTGTATGCCTCTGAAATATTTTTCGTAGTCAAGAGCATTACAACAAAATGTCAGCAAGAAATCAGGTTTTTCAATTCCGCCATTTTTTAGAGATTTTTCAGCCACGATCTTACCGGAAGAAAAAGACTCTTTTACGTTTGAAAATCCGATACCAACCTTGATTGTGTCCTCCTGAAGTTAAATAATGGTTTCAATATTGTAGGGCTTCATATATGGTAACAGGTGAACTATATAATAAAATCTAACTGGTAATGTCAATAATTTTTAGAGGAAATTTTTCATTAAACCTTTTTGTATTTATATGTGTCCAATTTTCAAAAAGATTGTAAATCTAATTAAGTAAATATTCTGTAGTGGCAGGATTCTGATGATATGCTATAAAGTTTTTGAATTGAGGAGGTTTATCATGAATCGTTCACAGTTTTATACGGTTATTGTTGTGCTCACGATAATCTGGTGTAAAACAGTATTTTCCATCGATTTACCAGAGAGTATGTATATCTCGGAAGATGGTACCCGTCTATTACAGAAAATAAACACAATGACCGGACTTTATGATGAGACTATTGTGCGGACGATTTATCTCGAGTTTAAACAGGAAAACTGGTGGGAGCAATTGGAAAACAACTATGATTCAAAAGTCGATATCCTGGCAGATCTCATCATGGATGACACAACGTATCCGGATGTCGGAGTTCGATTTAAAGGATGTACCTCATATAGCATGACGGGAGATTCCAGGAAAAAGTCATTTAATATCTCAATCGATTATACTGATTCATCACAAAGATTAATGGGATATAAAACCCTGAATCTGAATAACTGTTTTAACGACGCTTCTTTTATGAGGGAAGTACTTTATTTTAATATTTGCAGAAATTATTGTCCATGTCCGATGGCTAATTTTGTCAAACTGATCATTAATAGTGAAAAATGGGGCATTTATGCTAATGTACAACAAATAAATACTGATTTTATTGAGGAATGGTTTCTCAGTAATGATGGCGACCGCTGGAAGACTGATATGGACGTTATGGGAAATACACAGCAGCCAACAACCTGGCGGAAAACGGTCGAAGGCCAACTGCCGGCTGACCGTCATAATCCCGGCCAGCAGAATCCCGGCGGAGGTGGAACTCAATTTGCCAGTGGTGAAAAAGCTTTAACATGGCTTGGAAGCGATGTTACCGCATATGAACAGGCTTATGAACTTAAAGCCGCAAATACGTCTGATCCCTGGAATAATCTTATAACAATATGTGACGTCCTTAATAATACATCTCTTGAAGAACTTGCTGATACACTTGAAACTGTCCTTGCTGTAGACAGATGCCTGTGGTTTTTGGCGGTTGAAAATATTTTTACTGACGATGACAGCTATCTGACAAAAGGGGCGGATTATCAAATATATTACGAAGTCGAATCAGGTCGCATTCATCCGCTGCAATATGATGGGAATGAGGCGATATGTTCACGGTCGGTATCGCTGAGTCCGATTGAGGGTGAAAATAATGAGAATCGTCCACTAATTAGTCGGCTGTTATCCGTACCGCATCTTCGGCAGCGCTATCTCGCGCATATGAGAACTATCATAGATGAATCGTTGGATTGGAATGTCCTTGCACCAAAAATCGAATCGTATAGAAATCTGATTGAAGAAGAAGTCAAAGCAGATACCAAAAAATTAACATCGAACACCGATTTTGATAATAGTATTACTGAGTTTAAGAATTTTGTAAATAATCGCAGAAATTATCTTCTGAGTTACCTTGAAATAAACAGACAGGTTCCAGTGATTGTCTCGGTTGAACACAGCACTTTGCTAAGCGGTAATGATTCACCGACAACCGAAGATAGTGTACAGGTTACAGCAAAAATGGGTGGAGGAGTGGAGATTGAGGAGGTGATTTTATACTATGCTGAAGGTCTTGTTGCGCCATTTTCACAAATTATCATGTTTGATGACGGCGCTCATGGAGATGGAGACGCCGGTGACGGATTGTATGGAAGCGTAATTCCTCCGCATTCTACCGGAAGTCTTGTAAGATACTATGTGGAAGCCCGTGCTGCGGATACTCATGGAACTTCAGCTTTTATGCCGGTTGGCGCCGAACATGATGTTTTCTTTTATGAGGTTTCAGCAATAATTGCCGATTCTACCCCTGTTTTAATAAACGAAATAATGGCGGGGAATAAAACAACTATACAAGATCCTCAGGGTGACTATGAAGACTGGGTTGAATTGTTGAATGTCAGTAACAAGGTAGTTAATCTTTCGGGGATGTATCTTACCGACAGTGAAAACAATTTGAAAAAATGGACTATTCCTGACGGCACGATAATGGCTCCGAAAGAATACCTTATAGTATGGGCTGATGATGACGAAGATGATGAGCCCGGGCTGCATGCTAATTTCAAGCTGTCATTGGAGGGAGAATCTATTCTTTTAGTGGATACCGACGACAATAATAATGCTATTCTTGATTTAATGGCTTTCGGTGAACAGGAATCTGATATTTCATTTGGAAGATATCCGGATGGATCGGGTATTTGTATGGCTCTGTCATATCCGACTCCGGCAGAATCGAATGAGTCACAAACATCCGTATCCGAAAGTAATCTGCCACAGAACTTTAACCTTACCCAAAACTTTCCTAATCCGTTTAACAATACTACAGTTATTATTTTTTCGCTGCCCGAAACAACTGAAATCGATCTGGGAGTCTATAATACGTTAGGACAAAATGTGGCCACACTCCGGCATGGCATTCATCAGTCCGGATCGTATCATGTATACTGGAATGGACGGGACCGGGACGGTAATGATTTGGCAAGTGGTATTTACTTATACAGGTTGAATGCGGGAATCGATACCATGACGAAGAGTTTATTACTGTTACGTTAAATTATTCCAGTAAATTTTCAATAATTAGTATTGACGGCAATCAACGTAAAAAGAAATAAAGAATCTAATGATTTTGCTGTCAGGTGTTATTAACCTTTTAAATTATAAAAGCCAAAGAAAAACATGATACGTATAATATCTTTTACAATAATAGGCTTATTGATTTTAACGGGATTTATTTTTGTATCGATAGAAATACCTTATAGTATTAACGTTCCCGGGAAAATTATTCCCTGCAGAGAATGGGTCCTTGTACGAGGCGATAATGGAATAATCATATCCACTTTATACAATAATGCGTTGGATACTGTGGTGAGTTATGACGTTACGAACATCGAACGTGGTGATTATGTCAATTTCAAGCTTCATCCGGCAGTTGTGACTGGAAATTTTATCGCGGCCGGCGACACTGTTGGTCTGGTTCGTTCGCAAGTTATAGAACTTCAACGGACACAGCTTCAGGGGGAATTGGAAACCGAATTAGCTTCTCTCGAACTGTATAAAACCGGAGAAAAGGAATCAATAATCAGAGAAGCTGAATTTCATCTTGATTATACTCGTAAACAGGTTGAACAACAAAGACGAGAGGTTGCCAGGCTGCAATCACTCGCTTTGAAGGAAATGACGCCTGCAGCAGATTTGGAACGTGCCGATACTAATCTAAAACTCTATGAGATTCAGGTAGATGAGGCCGAAGCTCACCTCCATACGATGAAGTCAGGTTATAAGCAACAACAAATAGACTGGGTGCTCTCACGAATTCACGCTCTCCAAAATGAAATTATTGTTTTGGAAAAGAGATTACAAGCTTCAACGATGATTTCACCAATTTCCGGACATGTTGTTTGTTATTCTTCCTGCGATACCCTTGCTGTAATACAGGATATATCGCGTTATGTTGTTGTATTTCCTATAAAATGTAAAAACCGCAAATATATAGAAGAAAAACAAAATATGATATTGAAATTGAATGGTACAAAAGATTCGCTTACCGGAACAATAGAGCGCATGAGTCCTATGATATCTTCTGTCAACGGTAAGCAAATGTCAGGAGGGACTGCTGTTTTTGAAGATGAAATGAAAAGACTTGTTCCGGGTATGATTGTCAAATGTTCAATATCTTGTCCCCCGGTAAATCCAAATGAGTTTTTATGGAGGTTTTTGACACTTTAATTTATGAGCCGCCTGGAATACAAATATCTTGTACCGGTTGAGCAACTGTCTCAGCTGCGTGATGCGTTATCTCCATTTGTGGAAACGGATGCATATACACCGGAAATGGCAAAAGAATATACTGTACACAGTCTCTATTTTGATACATTATCGCTCGATTATTATTATCAGAAATTAGCAGGTATACAGCATCGATTAAAAATTCGTGCCCGTGGATATAACACAGAAACTAAAGACTCTATTGTATTTCTTGAAATCAAGCGAAAGGATGACATATATGTATCAAAAAACAGGGCGTGTATTTTTTATAAGCATATCAGAGATATTTTCGTAAGCAGTGATAAAAAACAATATGTTCGGAATGGAGACGGAACACCCCATGCAATAGACAATGCCAGGAAGTTTTTTTACCATATGTATAGATATTCTTTGCGTCCCACCATTCTTATCCACTATGGTCGTGAGGCATTTTTCCAGAAATTCAATAAATCCTTTCGTATTACTTTGGACAAAAATATACGAAGTACTCCTTTTCCCGGGTTGGAGGATTTATACAGTGAAGGCAGAACTGAACCTTCATTGTTGGGATTTTTTGTTCTTGAAGTGAAGTTTAATAGAGATGTTGAATTTTTACCAAAATGGCTCACCTCTATTCTCGACAATTTCAATTTGAAAAAAACATCGGTGTCGAAATATACCATTTCACTTGACACACATGGTATTCCGATACAGTCAGACAAACATTCGATTCTCGCATTTTCCCACGGGTATCATTTCAAAAGCAGGAATTAACATATATGAATAATATTCAGAATATCTACGACGTGTTTCAGTTTTCTTTCAGTGCGGGTGAATTTATCAGGAACATGATAGTGGCGTTACTCTGTGGTTTTCTCATTTCACGCTTCTATTGCTGGTCAACAAAGTCTATGAGCAATTCAAGAACCTTTACCAGTTCGCTGATCACACTCACCATGATAACCGCTGTTGTCATTATTGTAATCGGTAATAATCTGGCCCGAGCCTTCGGTTTGGTTGGCGCCATGTCGATTATTCGCTTTCGAACGGCAGTCAAGGATGTTCAGGATATTGTATTTATTTTTTACAGCCTGGCGATAGGTATGGCCGCGGGTAGAGGTCTGGCCGTGATTTCATTTATCGGCACTATCAGTATCGGACTGGTTATAGTTGGTATTTCCCTGATACATTCATATACTCCCATGAAGCTGGAATATTTACTTCAGTTTTCTTTTGTTCCCATTGATTATAGCGATCCACCGTATTTACCTCTTTTAAAATATTATTGCAAGAAGTATCAACTGATTAATATGAAATCTTTCGAACATAATGACCAACTCGAACTTTCGTTCTACATAAATCTGAAAGATTCTGGTAAAAGGGAAAATTTTATGCTTGAATTACGGCAAATCGAAGGTGTAAAAAATATTAATCTCTTTTTCGATGAGCAGACCGGCTGATTTTTTTAGGCAATTTTGCGATGTTGAAAAATCCTTGACGGCAACTTCGCATCATTTGATTTTCATATTTTTTACCCTTACTTCAATGGAAGGATTGTCCTTAAACGCATCTAAGAATGGTGTAAGATCTGCGTCAGCGTAATGATAGGGGTATATAACTTTAGGATTGAAAGCTTTTACCGCATCGATCGCTTCTGTCGGTGTCAGGTTAAATATCGAATCCATGGCGATGAATGCAACGTCTATGTCACTGACTTCTTTAAGTTCCGGGATATTTTCCGTCTCGGAGGCGATATACACACGTTTGTCGCCAAAGGTAAGGATATAACCGTTACATTCACCCTTGGTGTGTGGTTGAGAACGTGGATCATCTCTCGGTATCAGGCAGTATGCAGGAACCGCTTCTATCAACAAGCCTTTCACTTTCCATGTCATGCCGTTTCTCATAACGACACCGCCGGGATAGGAGTTGGCACACTGCTGAGTGTAAATGAGGGTTGTGTTCTCGTCAATGATATGGTTCAGCGCTTTAGGATCAAGATGGTCCGTATGATTGTGTGTCAGGAGAATTATATCGCCATTCGGCAGCTTCGAATAGTCTGCCGCAACGCTCCACGGATCGATATGGATAATCAGATCGTTGAATGTAAACATAAGCGTGCCATGACCTATAAATGTTATTTTCAGGTCGCCATCCGATGTTTTGATTGTATCCGTCTCAAATTTTTTCTGCGCATTAATTGAAAGTGCTGAAACAAACATAAATACAGACACTGCAATCATGAACATCCTCATTCGTTGCTCCTTTATATAATATGATTAATATTCTAAAAACATCATAAGATTAACTCAATACTATGAGTAGTGTTACCATCAAATATAAAGCAAAAAAAGCGGATTTCAATGAGAATATTATCATACGGAAAATCCCTTACCTGCAATAATTTTGTGTGTAAAAAAAACTGATCCTTTACCATTTGCGTGTATATTATTATACTCCATAGTATTAGTATTGTCAAGTATAATAAATTACTCTTATTTTTTTTAATTTAATTGTTTGCGGTTTAAGCGAGATAATTCACTTGAAAATTTTGTAGAATCATAAAAAATACATTACAACTTATAAATGCATTAGGGAAATATTGGGGAACTCGATATTTTACCGATAATAAAATCCCATCATTTTCAGGTGC
>JAFGMP010000418.1 GCA_016927495.1 Candidatus Latescibacterota bacterium
AAATCATACAGCCCGACACGGCCATGCATTTTTCCGCCCGCAATAACCTCTTCATCTCCGAGACCGATTCGCCGGGTATACAGCAGTTGTATAGGAGTTTCGAACCGTGACTGTCCCTCGGTGAAAAAAGGGCGTTTCTCGGGATATTGCAATTCATCGAGTGTGAGGTTAAAAAGAAATTGATCGGCTTCGATGGTGGCGAAATCGGGATTGATGGTCATGTTGGTTTCAATTGAACTGGCAGGCCTGTATCGAATATCGAGCCCGATATCCTTCAACCATGTATCGGAAACCGGTTCCCAATCGGATGAATCGGAAGATTTTTTTTCATATCTGCCAAATTGAGATCCAAGGGTAACATAAGGAATCAGTACGAAAGGATTACTATTTTTGAGATCGTCAAGACCGGTAATATGACCGAATAAAGATGGTTTGCGGGACTGCCGCCGCATGTCGGGCCACGACACATTTTCCTGAGTTGCAGAAACATATATGACACATCCGAAACCCCAGGTTGAATTATTTTCACTGAAACGAAAATTATGCAGAGGAAGCGCAATTTCACCTGCCCAGCCATCGGATAGAAGACGTGTTTTTACATCCCATACACCATCCCAGTTATTGTCGCTTGTTACACCTTCATCGGTGGCATGACCGTCAAGCCTGGTTCCTTTCGGATTGATATAAAAGTAATAAAGATCACGGTGGTCATGAAATGTGTCGAAACGGAAACCAAAATGATCGTCATACGAATTGACCGCACCATCACGCTGAAGTACCGTTGAAACAAGCTTAGAGGGATCGCCGGAATGGATTTCGAAACCGATATAGATAGTTTTCGGATCATAAATAATGCGTATTGTTATGGGAAAAGTTGCGGGTTCACCCATCCTCGGATTACGTTGATAAAATTCAGTTATCTTTTCTGCATTCTGCCAGCAGGGATCGTCCAGGTTACCGTCGATAACCGGAGGCGTACTAACCTTCAGCGCCCGTGTGGACGGCACCATACCCGGCTGGTCATGTGCCAGAGAAGGAGTAACGTAGAACATCAGGCAGAATAAAACTGACAATACTGCGAGCATATCTATATTATCGCCATTTTTAAGTTTCATGGATATTTTAAGAATATATATGGAAAAAAGATTTCTATTTATAACGTTTAAGAATAAAAAAAGGTATCATTTTTTTCGAATTATAAAAAAATTGCTTGTAAATGTTTAAAATACTTATAATATGAAACGATACATGGAGAAAATGTATGATTATGCATATTGATCTCCGGTAAATTAATTTCATATCGTTTTTTCTGATGATACCAATTACTCGCTTCGAAATTTCCATAATTCATTAAAGGAGCGTGTCATGAAACAGAATGTATTTCTCACACTTGGAATAATTCTTCTGTTTGTTTCCGGATGCCTGACCGGTTCCGATGACGGTAAAGATGAACCAAAAGTCAAAGACAAGAAAATCCTCAGTTTCAATAAATCGCGTATAATGCTTATCGAAAATGAACAATACGATTTCGTCCTGAAGATCGAACCGCCAGCAGAAGAAAACGAAGTGTTACTCTGGAGTTTTGTTGACGCCAATTCCACCGTCGACTTCACCACAAACGCAGTTAAACAAAGCTCACTGAACGCCATGGGTTTCAAGGAAAAAGACCTTACGTTGACTGTTACTCTTTATGATTCGCTGGAATTTGCTGCTTTGGGATATTTGGCGCCAGATTACGGCAGTGCGAGCATGGAAATCTCGGTACGGAAAATTACGGTCAATATAATTGCCGAACCTTTAGCAACTTATTTGGAATACCGGTTCATCGCTTCATCTCCGGAGCAGGACTATCTGGGCCTTCCGGTAGTATATATGTGGGATTTTGGTGACGGAGAAATAGTTGAAGGAAAAAACAAATCACAGGTAACACACACGTTCACATCTGCCGATAATTATCAGGTAAAAATTGAACTTTCCGCAGTGATTCACAAAGGCGATGATCACTTTTATACTATCGCGAAAAACACTAAGACTATAAACGTAAAACCTGGTTTAGCAGATGATCTGGAACTCATTATCAGTCCACAGGATACTACATGGAACACGGCTTCCGGTCTGACTCTTTCTGTCGAGACTAACTTAAACCGGCTCGATTACCCTGATCAGATTAAATGGGTTATCGATTATGGTGACGGTGAATCCGATGAATATGAGGACTATCTGGATAACCGGACGATAAGCCACCGGTATTATAATAACGGTGATTACACCCTTGATGTGGCAATCTTCAACCTTGCGACAAAAGATCTTCTCACACAGGATTCTGCAATCATACATATAAATAATCTTCAATTCCTTCTTGCGACAAATTATTTGAACGCAAAAATTGCCATGTACTCCGTACGTCATTTCGGAAAACTCGCATCCGATGGAACGTTCACCCAGCAATCGGAAGAGGCAAAACATTTTAATTTCGGTGGCAGCGTTAATAATCCGCTTGTCTGGAGCGGAAACACATTCAGCACCCAATCTATCTATGAAACCGGTACGCAAACCACCACGGTTACATTTACCGGTAAGGTATCAGACGACGCCACCGAAATCGTGCGACTCGAATATTCGTACGACTATATCAATACCGATTATCAGGGGAAAGAATGGACGCGGCTTACCCGTTTCGTTCTGGAAAAAGTGCCTTTGACAAATAACAGCGCCTATCGATACAGCCGTTATGAGTCGGGCAGTCAAATAGGCCGATATGTGAGCGGTTTCGAGGATTGGAACAAGATATACAATCCTTCGAATGAGACCGCAGATTATAACTACATGGACAACCTCGACTGGCAAAATAATACACTCGGTGAACCCGAGATTACAATCGAATTCGAAAAACAGTGATCTGCAAGGAATGAATTGTAATAAGACTTTTCACATTGTAAATATTTTACTTGCGTTGAATATATAAATAAGATATTATCACATCATACGCAATATAATGCTATACTATATATTATTATTTAGCGATACACAATTACGCATCAGTTATTAAAGTAGTGAGCATGAGTAAAATATTTTCTTCCATCCCTGAACTTCCTTACAATGGAGGAAACCATGAAGTCTATGAAACTGATTACCGGTACAATTGTTTTTGTGATGATTCTTATCCGGGCAGGTATGGCATTTTCCCAGGATACAAGTACAAAAGCCGGCGATAACCCGGTAACTGTCGCAGAAATTCTAAAAAATGCAAAATGCCCACTCACAGAGACACAGGTGCAAACTCTCAATGATATTGACCTGAGTGCAGGACGGGAAACTTTTCGTATCCTATTTGGTTTATTTGACGAGAAACAGCTTGATGCGCTTAAAAGCGCTCTCGGAACCAGACCAGGAAGGAACAATGGACCGGACTTTCCCCGTTATTTATATCAGGTAGTAGTTCTGAATAAAGCCAAATGTCCCCTGACCGAAAAACAAGTAGAAGAGCTTAAGGCTCTACCGATGGAACGCGGATCATGGGAAAGAATGAATGAAATCCTGACCGAGAAACAACAAGATGAAATGGAAAAACTCAGGGGAGATCGGTGAAATTAACAATCATATCAAAAATAATTTAGCATAATAAAGTAATAAACAGATAAACATACGTTTAATCCATCCCTATAAACCTGCCGCGCCTGGAATTGTCAAATCGTATAATCCGTGCCTTCCCCCAATATTTACCCGTATCGTTGTCCTTGCCGGTAAAACCCTGCAAAAACCTGTCGGCGTCCAGAAAATCGATACCGACACTGGTATGAGTATCGAGCCACTCGACTTGTTTTAATGCAGCATCAACTTTCAACAGAGCACTGTTCTCCGGGTAACCGTAACACCCGAACCAGAACGAACCAAGGGCGAAACATGCGGTCTGGATACCGAGTTGTGTGTGGCCGCTTTTGACAACGTGACGTTCGATGAACCTGAAATCTTTGTCGTATTTGTAAACATAGTTCTCTTTATAACTGTCGGGAAGACCTCCAACAACATAAAAATGTTCATTATAGTATGTAATCCCGCCGGCGCCGTGGACAACCTCCTGCACATCATGTTTGGTCAATAGCGTGAGGTTATCAGCATCGTACACATACACCCAGGAATCCGCTTTCCCGGGTTCCTGATTAAACAAGCCGAGATTGACCGCTACATATACTTTACCAGTATGATAAACGATATCACCGTGATGCGAGGGGCCGTTAACATTTTTGATGATTTTGCCATTCATGTCCGTTTTGACAAGTTCAACAGTAAACGACCAGTATATGGACTTGCCATCAGTGGCAATACCCTGTAAATGGCCGCCGTAATGGCCATCACATATAATCTCTGCATGACCGGTTAAGGGAAAAAGAACAGATAAAAGTAATGCGATACAATACGCCGGAATCAACTTTTTGTTTTTAAATAAGGTTGTTACCATCGATTACTCCTTAACATTAACATTCAAATTATTATTAGCCACGAATGGACACGGATAAACACTGATAAGATAATACATTTCATGATTGTGATTATGATAAAAGTGACATTAAAAATTGTAAATAAATCTATTAGTGTCCGGTAAAAAAGTTCTCAAATTGTACAAAAATAAATAACACCAACGAATTACAGAAATAATATGAGTTATCTATATAAAAAACGCTATGTCATTTAACGGAATCATGCTACCTTTTTTACTCAATTCCGCTTTGATTTCTCCAAATATTTCCGATGTTTCAATTGTTACGTCAATAATCTTTACTCCATCTTTATTCAAAAATCTTCTCAATTCATCTTTATTTTCCGAAAATTTATTTCCACCTTTTGAATCCTGCAAATAGTTCTCCAAACACGACGGTTGAAATATATATTATTCCCGATTCAAGGATATAATAAAAAACAACCTGATTTCCTGACATGAAACCACGATAGCAATTTGCTCAATCTTCGGTCTTTGTATTAATAAAATCCACCGCATCATATGCAGTATGCAGCATTGATGTGTTGCCAAGCATTCCGGCAATAAGCATGGTTTGGATGATTTCTTCTTCAGTCGCACCTGCTTTCAAGGCTCTTTTGGAATGTGAATTGATGCAGTACGGCGATTTCAAAGCGGTGGCCGCCGATAGCGCTACCAGAAACCGTTCACGGTCATTCAGCGGACCACCTTCGAATAATCCTTTCCCGTATTTCATAAAATCACTGAGAACACCCTGCTTTTTCGACATAACCACCAATGGCCCCGGCACTGATCCGAGTATTTCTTTCATTTTACTGAGAATGCCCATTTCCTGCTCGTCGAGACAGGTATGTTTTTGACCGCTGCCATGGCATTTTGTTATCTGTTCTGGAGAACAGTCCTGAGGTGAACTTTTCAGATGTTCAGGCTTTTCGCAGGTACTCGGTTGTTGTGACATAACTTATTCCTTGTTTAAGTTATTATGCAGATACTTACGGATGAGGCAAAAAAAAGAGTCATCTATTTTCAGGTTTCCTTATCAAGAAATTCTTTCGTCGCTTCGTTCCACTGTGCCAGGGTCTCTTCGTTAAGGCTGTAATGAACGAAGTACCCCTCTTTCTCGTCATTTACCAGTCCGGCATCCCTTAGCACACGGAGATGCTGCGATACTGCCGCCGGTGTAATATCGAGCAGTTTGGCGAGGGCATTTACACATAAAGTATGCCCCTTAAGCAGGTTTATCATACGAACCCGAGTTTCAACCGAAAGCACTTTGAATATTCGGGACAGATTTTTTTCGTCCATAGCCCAGCCGTTATTTAAGTGATTACGCATATACTATAACAGCTTATGTTTGATTTGTCAAGGGAAAAAGAAAAAACTGGCGATCCCCTATTTTTTCGGAAATACGTAGGAATAAGAAAATAACAATCAACAGTGCTGACGATAAAGATATTTAGGCAGAAGGTACAGAGGCACAAAGGCAGAAGGGAAAGACGACCGGGATTCCCGGGATTTTGAGGGATTACCGGGATTAAAAAGGGTCAAGGGATATGTAGGGGTACAATATTTTGTGGCCTGAAATGTTTTGGACGTGCCGTTTGTTGGGGCAAACCCAAGTGGTTGCCCTGGATTATTGTTTGTCTGAACCATGATTTTCTTGA
>JAFGMP010000419.1 GCA_016927495.1 Candidatus Latescibacterota bacterium
AATGGATTTTGTCGTCAGAAGGTTCCTTCCTGTCGTCAGATATCGCAAAAGAGCTTAAATTGTCGTCTCGTGTCGACATGAAGAACTTTTCGAAGATTCTGAGCAGACTGGTTGAGGAAGGCATTATCGAGCGCGAGGGCAAACGGCGCGGGTCATTCAGATGTATCAACGACGACTGCCCGGAGATCGACTGGAGTTCCGCACCGACCGATTCCATCGATATACTGTTTCCGCTCGGTATCGAGGAGTTGGTCAAAATCATGCCGGGTAACCTTGTAATTATCGCCGGTGTGTCGAACGCAGGAAAAACCGGGTTTCTGCTCAATTTCATCCGCCGTAACATGCACCGTCACAATGTCCACTATTTCTCATCGGAGGGCGGCGCCGAGGAACACCATCTCCGCCTCAACGAGTTTCCGCCGGAGGAGGGCACCGGCAGGCCCATCGACTGGAAACACCATTTCTATGAACGCTCGGACAATTTTCAGGATGTTATAAGGCCGGATGATGTCAATATCATCGATTTTCTTGAACTGCATGACGAGTTCTACCGTATCGGCGGCATACTGAGCGCCATTCACAGCAAGCTCAATAACGGTATCGCGGTCATCGCTATCCAGAAGAATCCGGGTGCGGTGCACGGCCTCGGCGGAGCGCGAAGTATCGAAAAGGCACGGCTCTATCTGTCGCTTGAACCGGGCAAATGCACCATCCGTAAGGCAAAAATATTGCGTGACAAAGCAGTCAATCCAAACGGACTCTCCATCGGCTTCAAAATCGCCAACGGCTGCACGATTATACCGTCCAAGACAGGCTGGTTGAGAGAAGAGGTGTAATTGGTGGCTAATGGCAAGCCAGATAATTAAGGGCAGACACATGGGTCTGCCCCTACGGTTTACCGGATATTGTGCAGATTTTTTTGTAGGGGCGAACCCGTGTGTTCGCCCTGTTTTGTATATCGTACGATTTTTTCCGTTGTCCGAACCTTGATTTTCCTGATTAAAGGATTCCATGATTTTATTTTTCAGGTAATCATGCAACTCATGGTTCAGACTTATTTGGCAATAATTTCAAGGGCAACCAACAAATCAAAATTTTAATTTCAATCTCCGAATAAAATTTGTATCATATAAATTCGGTGAATCTATGAAAAAAGATTGAGGAAAAACATAGTAAATAGGAACTTCCGGCATGTCATTCGTATCAAGGAGAAATTTTATCGTTCAAACCGGTTGTACATTGGCTGCACCATTCCTTAATTTAAAAGAATCCTCCGGTGAAACACCATCCCCTGATATCATCTATTTTAACGGAAAAATTGTCACCGTCGACAGCGCTTTTTCCATTGCTCAGGCTGTAGCGATTCGAGGCGACCGTTTTCTTGCGGTCGGTTCGAACGCAGATATTCTCAATCTTGCGGGAAGAAATACACAAAAAATCGATCTCGAAGGATGTACTGTTCTACCGGGACTTATCGAAGCCCATGCTCACCCGGAAAGCGCTTCATTGAGTGAAACAGATTATCCGCTCCCGAATCCCGTTACAGTCGATGAATGTCTCACATGGATAAAAATGCGAGCCGCACAAATACCGGACGGTGAATGGATTATACATCCGAAACTGTTTCCTACCAGACTTAATGAAATGCGGTCTCCTACTCTTAAAGAACTCGATGCGGTTGCACCAAACAATCCTGTCTTTCTCAATGCAGCCTATGGGGGCATGATAAATTCAGCGGCCATGCAAGTGAGCGGCATAACACCGAACACCGAACATTCAGGGCTTCTCAGGGATCCTCAAACCGGTAAGCTTACCGGGATAATACTGGTTACCGCATTAGGTTTACTCAAACGGCCGGCGGTGAAAAATTATTCGGTACAGGAACGTGCCGAAGCGCTCGAAAAAATGTTTTACCTCTATAATAAGGTTGGTTTTACCGGTGTGACCTCAGGTGGATGGCAAATAAAAAACCTCGATCTCTACCATTATATGAGAAACAATCAGATGCTGACACTGCGGGTTTTTGCAAATATCTGGGTCAATTTCCCTTTTAAAGACAATTCGCCTGAAGAGATCAAACACAGTATCGAGACGTTGGGATGTAAAACAAGCGATGGCGATGAATGGATTAAAATCGGCCGCCTCAAAACCACAATCGACGGCGGCATACTGACCGGAACGGCATATCTTAGAGAACCGTGGGGAGAAAAAGCAGGCGAAGTTTACGGAATCGATGACCCGGATTACCGCGGTATTGTCCAGATGACCCCGGATGAATTTGCCAACCTCGTTCGTCCTGCCGCAGAAGCCGAATGGAGTATGACCGCGCACTGCACCGGCGGCGGCGGTGTGGATTTGATGCTCGATGCTTACGAGAAAGTGAACGATACGGACGATGTGAGCTCGCTGCGTTTTTCCATTATTCACGGTAACTTTTACACACCTGAAGCTATGACTCGTGCGAAGCGGTTTAATGTTATTGCCGATATGCAGCCTGCCTGGTTTTACAAGGACGCCGATGCTATGCTTTATATTCTCGGAAAAGAACGAATCAAGACTTTTCATCCATACCGGTCACTTTTTAAAGCGGGTGTCGTGGTGAGTGCGGGAAGCGACCATATGATTATCCTCGATGATAAGGATTCAATAAATCCATACAGTCCCTGGCTTGCTATGTGGTCGATGATTACCCGTAAAACCCAGCGCGGCGCAACTATTGTCCCCGAAGAAGCTATTACCCGTGAGCAGGCGCTCCGCTGTTACACGATCAATAATGCCTATGCATCATTCGAGGAAAACTCAAAAGGATCTGTCGAAACGGGTAAATATGCCGATATGGTGGTGATAGACCGTGATTTTTTGAAATGCCCGGAGGATGTGATCAAAGATATTCAGGTCAAGATGACGATGGTTGGGGGAGAGGTGGTTTACGGCGGTCTCTGATTAAAAATAATTTTTATGCTCAATTCGAATATAATTAATTCTTTCCCCGGCCTTTTAAGATTGAGCAATTCTTTCTTGACAAAACAGCGAATTATAGCTTAACTACAGCAAGAATTAATCTAATAATATAATGATTATATGTGATACATTATCTATACAACTTATAAAGACTGGGGGACCATATGCCGTTACTCAAAGACCCTAACGATAAAAAGTATTCTTTTGTGTGGGAATCTCCAAACATACCCGAACACACATTTGAAGTTGTGGACTTCAGAGGATATGAGGGTTTATCCCGGCCGTACGAATTTGATATCCTCCTGGTATCGGAGAGCGCAAATATTGACCTTACCGGTGCATGGGATGAACCGGCCCATCTGATTATCCACCGTGACAATGATGATGATGTATATGTCAATGGTGTGCTTGCACAATTCGAACAACTGCATCATTATACGGCAGGAGAGCAAAATTTTGTGTTCTACCGTGCCCTGTTGGTACCGAAACTCTGGTGGCTTTCACTTACCAACCAGAATAAGGTGTATTTAAATAACAAAGGCTTTTGTGAAATTAGTAATAATGTATTGATTATGGATATAATTCAATCCGCACTTTTAGATGGCGGTTTTCATACGGATAATTTTTCATTTCTTCTGGATATCGATGGATTTCCGGGAGATATATCCAGAATAAAATATCCGTTTTTCGATTGTGTTTTCCAGTATGGAGAAAGCCATTTGAATTTTGTGTCTCGCTGGGCGGAACGCGAAGGAATTTATTATTATTTCCAACAAGTTGTCGATCGGACATTGACACCGCCGAAAAACTTCGAAAAAGTTGTTTTCACCAATAAAAGCCATTTCCATTCCATCCTTCCTCACCTGATACAAACCGGTGGTACAGACACACATTTAACGTACAATCAGGATACACCGGACGAAGCGATTAAATCGTTCACCTGCCGTCAACAACGCCTTCCGGGAAGCGTGCGTATCAAGGATTATAACTACGAATCCCCATCGGTCTCGGTCTCCGGGACAGCAAATACCGATGGAACCAACAGAGGCACAGATGGAAAAGGTGAGGTATATCTGTACGGTGAACATGTTCGAACACACGAGGAAGGAACACGATTGGCTGGTATCCGTTTTGAAGAACTATTGTGTAAAAAAGAGCAATATTATGGCGACAGCAACATTCCTTTCATGGTTCCGGGGTATCTTTTCAAACTGGATGGACACTACCGGAGTGACTTTAACTGGAGCGAATCCAATCCGAAACAGTACCTGATTACCGAGGTTACCCATGAGGGTAATCACAGGGGATTTTTAAATACGGCTATCCACAGCGCATTCACACAGGATGAATTGACAAAGAGTGTGTATCAAAACAGTTTTACCGTGATTCCCGGCGATGTGCAGTACCGTCCCGAAAGAAAAACACAAAAACCACGCATTCACGGCACTATTCACGCTCATATCGACACACCTGCAGGCAGCGGCGAATATGCTCATCTGGATGCTCAGGGAAGATATAAAGTCCGTCTGCCTTTTGATCTGGATTACGATGACACCACAGCCCAGACCGATGCTACCAAAACACATAAGAAAGGTGGTGCATCCGCTTATATACGTATGATGCAGCCGCATGCGGGAAAACCGGTAAGCGGCGGTAAAAACCACGGATTCCACTTTCCTCTCCGTCAGGGCACCGAGGTACTCCTGACCTTCATCGATGGCGATCCAGATCGTCCGGTAATCGCCGGAGCTGTGGCCAATCCTGAAAGCAAAAGCCCGGTAACAGGAGGTAACAATGCTGTGACTCCCCCGGTTTTACCGAATAATAAACTCAGTATAATCCGAGACCGGTCAGGCAATGAAATTGTATTCGATGCAACCGAGGGACAGGAATATATCAGCATGTGGAGTCCGAACTGCTCATCAGCCTTTGAAGTGGGAAGAGGAGGCATTGTCAGCACCACCGAGGGAGACAACCATGAACGAAAAATCGGGAATTACTACGAAACGGGTGCAGGCAATAAATTCGAGGCATATGCAGGTAATATATGGGAAGTCTATGCCGGGTGTTCGTTAAAAGCGATGTTCGGAATCGACAGTGCATTAAATTTTGTGGGAAAACAGGAAGCGCTTATCGGTTATGATGCGGGTTTTCACTGGGGCCCCGAATTTAAATATCACAAAGGTCCGACAATCGAAAAAAGCGATGCTGACAGAACAAGCCTTGCTGATCAGGATAATATTATCAGCGCAAAAAAAATTACCAGCATTGTCGGCGGTGCTGCAAGTGACTCAACATCTATTGTAAATTTGAAAAATGATAAAATAACGATAACTGTCGGAAGTAATAAAAATCCCGATGCCACAGAAGAAGAAATGGGATTATTAAAATCCAAAATTACAAAAACAGCAATCGGTTTTAGCGTAGGTACACTGGCAGTAGCAGCTCTCATGTCAGGGTTACACGCAACCGGAATGACAAGTGAAGACAAAGAAACGGCCGGTGGAATTTTAGGTACCGCTGAAGGTTTGATGATGGCAGTCAATCTCTTTTTAATGATCAAGTGGAGTAACGCTTTAAAAGAAAACATCAAGCATGTCAGCCATTTCGATGATTCTCATGATAAAGTCGAATCCATCATTGAACTGCATAAAGACAACGGTATAATGATGGGAGTGTGGCCGGATTTGACCGGTGCTGAAGTAGCAATTATTAATAATCCGGCTTTACCACCTATTCAGCGTGATATACCTAATGAGAAAAAAAGCGGTAATGCAATTATGCCTGCACCGCGGGACTCGGATGCCGATAAATTCAGGATCAATAAAGATACGCAAAGATCGATAATTGAAATGAAGAAAAACGGTGAAATATTGATTAACTCAAATCCGAAGACGCAGCCACCGCCTAATCCTGACGATTATAAAAAAATCCTGATCTGTACCGGACCGACTGATAACCCTGACTCAAAGATAGAAACTCTTCACCATTCAATCGAACTGAACAGCAAGACCACAGGTCCGGACGGAAACTCGATTATAAAAATGGAAAATGGCGGTATTACCATAACATCGAATAAACCGATTACCATTCGGTCGAGTAAGCCCATTAAATTTGAACAACAGGCGCATCAAGACAAAGGCATTATAATACAAGAAAATGGTGATATACATATAGGTAAAGCAAACAAATTTTATGACCGTGCTGGAGACAGATGGAATATTGGATAATCGCCACACCTGTAAATTATGAGCATAGTAATACAAAAAACGTCTCTAATATTGGACGGCTATTTAACAATTTAAATTATAGACTATAATTATGCATATCGAGGAGATTGCTTCGTCATTACATTCCTTGCAATGGCATGCATTTTCTATTTAACCCATACTATTCATAGATTCTATCTTTTGTATAAACACAAAGATTATAATTGTTGATTAATCAATTACGGTGAATGCTAATACCATTGAATAGATTATTTCCCCATTTCTTTTTTTATCAGCGATAATCCGTACAATCTGCGTAAATCAGCGTTCTATTTATTTTTTGTGAATTATTCGGGATAAATTTCAAAAATGCAGTCCCTTGTTTGTTTGGATTAACTTTATAAATTATTTATAGGGAATGGCATGCCCACAACATTCCCCGCTGCATAATTTCCCGTGCTTCAGGGACATCGAAATCCCTGGCGACATGGCCGAGCGAGGAATAGAACACCCTGCCTTTGCCGTACATCTTTTTCCATACCACCGGCATCACGACTCCGTCTATCCATGCTGCATGTTCACCGGAAAATGTTGTGCTGGCAAGAACCTCATTGGCCGGATCGACATGCATATAGTACTGTTCCGAATGCATTTTGAAATCCGCAAGGCCTTTTGTGATCGGGTCTTTATGGTCGATAATATTAACCTCGTAATCGATTACACCGCCGGGATGTGCTACCCACTGTCCGCCAACCATAAACTGGTAATTGGTGTTTTGCCTGAACGAATCGCCCAGTCCCCCATGCCATCCTGTAAGGCCGATACCGCTTTGAATAGTATCGAGTAAGGCTTTCTCCTGTTCACCGGTAATCGTGCTCATGGTGACGCACTGTACAATCAGATCCTGCGACATCATTTTGTCTTTATCGAGGTAGGAATCGAGTGTATTGGAGACCTCGACCTGAAATCCCTGTGACTCAAGCCACGGGGCAAAAATATCGACACATTGTTTCGGCTCATGACCATCCCAACCACCCCAGACAAACAGCGCCGATTTTTTTCCCTGTTGACGTTCTGCTGCTAATACACCGTTTGCAGTCAAAGAAGCGGCCATTCCTGCTGCTACCGAATGTTTCATAAAATCACGCCTGTCATAGTGGTTTTTTTCCATTGTATACCCCGTACTTCAATTTTATAAAAATACCTGCCTCGATTACATAATAAATGATTTTAATCCCCTATCACTACTTTTCAAGCTCTTTCTGGCTCGCCACATAGTTCATGAGCACGGTCATTTTATTAATGTATTCCCGTGTCGAAATATAGAGTTGGTCGGTCTCGTCGGTGTAACAGGAGGTATCGGTTTCATCACCGACATCAGTGGAAGCATATTTGTCGGTAGGTTCGGTCTTCGTGCCGTCTCCGATATAGGGATTACTGATAGGCACATGCTTCACCAGCCACCGACCTTCGTCATCTACGCTGTTAATGACCTCCTGGACCTGCGTCTCAGTCGGAACATTTCTTTTCCCGTACGACATAGCCGATGCTGTCATACCCTGGCTTTTCACATCGTAATATTTCTGCGGCATTATATCTTCGGTAAACCGTTTGACAAAAAGCGGTGAGTCTTTGGTCGCTTCCTCGACGCTCATATTGCTGACTTTTTCATACTCGGCGCGAAGTGATTTTATAGAATTATTGAGATTACTTTTGCCGCCGTAATGTATCAGCAGGTTTTTATCGTCATAATCAACATAGTAGTATCCGTGGACAACATTGGAGCCCTTACGGTGAACAAAAATCGGTTTATTGGTACCGAGTTCCACAAAAGTCGGGTGTGTGTATTTACCATTATCGGTCATATGCTGAGGCAGACGGCAGCTTTCGAGCCAGTCGAATGCAGCGGGAATACCTGCAAGGAATTTAGTTTCCCCGGTATAGCGGTAGAATCTCATGAGAAGGCTGATGCTTGCACAGGTGTATCCGGGAAGGAGTCCATTTGGCTCATAGGTACGGGCGCCTGCCGGTTTCAAATCTAAGGTGTACTGCTGAGCCCAACCGGCCTGCGGCGGCCCTATCTGTGTACTGATATAAAAATTCATACCGCGGTAGATGGGATCGAGAAAACGCTGTTCACCCAAGGTGAGATAACACTGAATGAGAAAGTTCACGTTCTCCCACACGACATCGTCATTGAATGTGTAATACGAGGTGTAATCAGGATTTCCGTGGTGGCTGAAATCGTAGCGAAGCGGATACCGCTGCGGCCAGCCGCCAACCGGATACTGGCTTTCCATCACAAATTCGATTGCCTTATCGAGCGGATATTTGTATTTGGGATCGAGGTTCTCGAGGTACATCCTGAGCAGGAATTTCGCCGCATCGGATGATACATCGTCATCGAAGGTTGCGTTGCCGTAATAGTGCTGGAATTCCTCGAGCCTCCAACCGTTTTTACCGATTGTGTTATACCACTCCTTGAGTGAGCGATCTCCCGCGAAATCGACAATGTAGTTCCATCCCCCGCAGTCGAGTTGCCCCCAAATGATTGCAGCGGCGGCTTTATCGGCAGCCTTGAAATATGAAGGATCGCCGGTCACGTGATATGCATCGAGGAAAAGATGCCCCATGCTTGTGGTACCGGGAGGCTGTACCCAAATCATGGTATCATAAGCCTCCATTTCACCCCACCGTCTTGACAGGTCAGGCAGATAGTGCCAGAGATAACCGCCGTTCGTACTCACCGTATCGACCATATACCGTGTCGCCTTCTCCATAGTAGCCAGCGCCTGTTCGGTAAGCTTTTTGTTCTGTTTCTGTGCAAATAACGGAGTTACCGAAAATACCATTAACAAACAGACCATAATAAAACATATCCGGTAACTATACCTCTTAACTTTCGACATTTAACTTCCTCCCAATTGATGAATTATTTATTTTGTCACGGATGAACACGGATAATCACGGATTTGATCTATTAATTCACCACAAACCAAATATAACTTTAGCCTTATGTGCTAATTATGACAACCATTACCATGTCATTCTGAACGAAGTGAAGAATCACGGTTTTATATTTTGAGACTCTTCGTTTCACTCAGAGTGACAGTCGACGGAACATAGCGATGAACACTGCATTGTTTAGTCCTTGGTATTATTTTATAAATTATTTGAGGTATACTTTACATACCCTGTGGCATATTCAGTCCCGGAATTTTAACAGGAATTTTGTAGATACCGTCAGCCGCCGACACATACAGCGTTTTCATATCCGGGCCACCGAAGATGACATTGTTGGTAGCTGCGGGACAGGGAATGTTTCCGAGATGATTCCCTGCGCTGTCGAACACCTGGATCCCAAGCATTTTGGTCGTGGCGACAAATATGTTCCCGGCACTGTCAACAATAATGCCGTCCGCACCGCTCTCTTTGCTGTCACTGCCGATAACCTCGGGATTAAGCTGAAGTTCCACAAAATTCCTGCCGTTCGATACCGTGCCGTCGGGATTGACATCGTACGCCAGAAGATATTTATCCCGCGTGTTGCACAAATACATCGTCTTCTCATCGGGAGAAAGCCAGACACCGTTGGGAAATTCGACATCATCGATAACCCTGATTATGGAACCGTCGGGTTTTATATAATATACAGCGGGTGTTTCCTGCATTTTCTCCTGACCGGCGATGAACTGTGAATCGGTGAAATAGATGCCACCTTTACGGTCGACATAGATATCATTGGGGCCGTCGATACGTTTGCCGTTATATTCTCCGGCGATAACTCTGAGAATTTTGCCGTCCGGATCCATCTCGACGACTCTGTGCCCCAGCATTTCACAGGCATACAGGGTTCCCCTGCCGCTTTTTTGAAGCGTTGTTGTGACCCCGTTATTTGTCCTTAGTACATGGTATTGCCCGGCTTTATCCATCTTAATGGTAGCGCTTCTGTCAGCCGGATCGAAGTTATTGTTGGTAAAATAAAGCTCGCCATCGATATACATGGGAGAACCGGCGGTATCGAATTCATACCCAGCAGTCACTTTTTCGAGTTTTGCTCCGGCAGGAATAATAGTTCCGAGGCCCGTTGTAATTTTTGAGACTGAACTTTCGGACTGTGAAGCTTTTTGATTCTGCTGCCCGGAGTTTTTATCACATGAAAAAACAGTAAATAGTAGCACTATTAACAATAAGAATGTAATAATATGGTGCTGCATCGATAACTCCTTTGTGAGTATACTGTGCAAAAAAAGATTTTTTTTTTGTAACCTCGATTATTCTTTATGAAGCGT
>JAFGMP010000420.1 GCA_016927495.1 Candidatus Latescibacterota bacterium
CAGGTATAAGGAACTTGCCGATGCGGGTTTTACCCATAGTTTTACGCACTTTCCGGATGCCGAAACAGTGGCGAAAGCGCTTGATATTGCAAAAGCCGCAGGTATTAAACTGCTGGTGCGTACTCCCGAACTCAAAACTGATCCTGAGGGTACAGTCAAACGTTTTAAAGATCATCCCGCACTTGCAGGTTATAATATTCGTGACGAACCAAACGTCAAAGATTTTCCTGATCTGGCGGAGCAGGTAAAACGCATTCGTGCGGTCGACGATGAGCATATCTGTTACATCAACCTGTTCCCGAGTCGTGCGACACCAAAACAACTGGGAACTGAAACATACCGGGAGCATGTGGATTTGTTTGTCAAAACCGTACCGATAAAATTACTGTCTTTCGATCACTATCCGATTACCGTCAATGGGCTTCGCCCCGAATGGAGCGAAAACCTCGAAATAATATCGGAGGTATCACGAGATACAGAAAAACCATTCTGGGCTTTCGCGCTGTCACTGGCGCATCGCGATTATCCCATACCTTCGATCGATCATCTCAGATTGCAGGTTTTTTGTAATCTTGCCTATGGTGCACAGGGCATACAGTATTACAGGTACTGGACACCGAAAAGCACAAAATGGGATTTTCATGACGGCCCGATTGATATCAATGGAAAACGGACTGTTGTATATGACCGGGTGAAAAAGGTCAACGAGGAGATTCGCAACCTCTCGGGGATTTTTGTCGGTGCAAAGGTTTTACATGTCGGCCGCGCAGGTAATATCACATCAATAGGCACTAAACCTTCAAAGATAATGTCCCCATTTACAAATATCGACATTATAGATCAGGAGGCGATTGTTTCATGGCTTGAAAACGGCAACCGGAAATATCTCATGATAGTTAATTTCAGCCTTGAAGGTAATATGATGCTCCATGTCGGTATGCAAAGCGGGTCAAGAGTTAAACGAGTGGATAAAAACGGCAGCTTTTATCCAATTGATAGTTTGGATTATGATGTTATAATTAATCCCGGAGATACCGTTATTTTCACTTGGACAGATAATTGATGAAGATGTTTTTTAACAGAAGACCTGCAATGATGTTATTTAATTCTCTCGTAATTGCTCGTCCGTTCGAAACCCTCTATGGTAAACAGCGGATCGTCGCCGATTATGTCTCTCAATGAATCCACTCCGATGTGATTATAAAAAACCGGTTTGATGAGATCGGAATTATCCTGAAGCTCTCCGAACACAAAATTTATGTATTCGGGTGTTGACAGGATTTGTTTCGTAACGGTGAGTTTGGGATAAAGACGAAAATAAGAATTAATTCCGACGGTATCCGGTTTTATTTCTCTCAACGTATCGATACTCGTTTTAATCGACTTAACGGTGTCTCCCGGGAAACCGCAGAGGAAATCAACAGCCAGCTTGATCTCATATTTTTTAGTCAGTTTCCCTATGTCTTTTGCCAAATCGAGTGAATTATATCCTGTGGGTATGGAAAGCGTTATAATATGTACTCCACTTGCTTTCAACAGGCTGAAAAGTTCTTCATCATAGGGTGATGTTTTCATATACACCGACCAGGAAATATCCAACTGCCGGTTTATCAGTTCGTTTAAAAACGCTTTGCAGTGAGAAAGATCCTGATTAAACTCGGTATCACACAGATGAAACATGTTTATTCCTTTGTACGTAAAAAGTTCTATCTCATCCGCAATATCTGCCGGATTTTTAAAAATAACATGCCTGTTGCCTTCCGAACAGTAGGAACATACCTCATAACAACCCTTTTGCGTTTCAAAACCGATAAGGCCTCTGTTTTGTATATACCGATCATAATCGAGAGACATATTTCTTATTGCTTTTTTTGATGAGTCGATACCGATCTCCCATCCGTTCAACACTCTGCCTTCAGGCTGCGATTTTTGGTCAAGTAGATCGAGAATATGAAGAAGCGCACGTTCACCCGGCCCGCACACACCCCAGTCTGCCCCGAGGTAGTCCAGAATCCCTCCGGGTATAAAGGAAAAACCTACGCCGCCGGCGACAACCGGTATTCCATAAGATTTGATATGCTCGACAAACGATTTTATTTCATCGAGAAAGAATATATTATTGTTGTAGATCACCGTATCTATGTTACGGATGGTGAAACCGGCAATATCAGGACCAAAAGCCTGAACTGCAGCATCTATCTCCACTGTGGGGTTTTCGGCAAAACAGAGGTCGAGAATACGGCATTCATGGTGTGTATCTTCAAGAGCCCCGGCAAGATATTCCAGCGCAAGCGGCGGAACAGGAGGGTTACGGTACCGGTTAGGATTGATAAGGAGAATTTTCATAAAAGTTATCTTTATTGTTCATATTGTGGTTTGTAGTTAATATTGACCCATAATGTACGGTAAGTTTATATATTTGTAAAGTTTTGAGTTCATCTATAGTTTCAAAATTGCCTTGTGGTTTTTATTAATTTCTTATTGGCTTATCATTTTTAAACCGCTAAGTTAACGATACTATGGAAAACCATCAAATAGTTTCATAAAAAAAGAGATGTGGGGGAAAATGCGAATTATTATCACAGCAGTCATTGTAACTTTGCTGACATCTGTCAGCGTTCCCGGAGAAGAAACACCGGTATTAGAGCGAATCGAATGGTCGGACATCTGGATAAACAACGCCGACAAAGATGATCTGCCACGTGTGTTACTTGTGGGAGATTCCATAGTTAAAGGGTATTATAACGAAGTTGAAAAACAACTGGCGGGCAAAGCCGATTGCGCACGGTACGCCACATCAAAATTTGCCGGAAATCCGGACTATGTTACCGAGCTGAGCATCATTCTCAACCGTCACACATTCGATGTCATTCATTTCAATAACGGCTTGCATGGCTGGGGATATACCGAAGAGCAATATGAAAGAGCCCTGACCGATCTGCTTATTATGCTGAAAAAGCTGGCGCCGAAGGCGAAATTGATCTGGTGCATGTCGACACCGGTCCGTGACAAAAACGACCTTTCGAAGTTTGGCGATAGAAATGGACGTGTAATCGAAAGAAACCGTATCGCCGTCGGGATCATGAGAAGAAATGGTGTAATCATCAACGACCTTTACTCACTTGTCTCAGATCATCCGGAGTATCAATCACAGGACGGTGTCCATTTCAACGATACGGGTAAAGCAGCGCAGGCAGAACAGGTCGCGAATATGATTGAAAAACAGCTTTCGGACTAAAGGAATTCCTTAAAAAACGTTACCATGTATGGGGGAACCATGAAAAAGACTGCTGTAATCATGTTATTTTTTTTGGCGCTGTGTATAGTGAACGTGTTCGCCCAGGAAATGCTGATCGTACGCCCGCAGGAAACCGACGATATCCTTGTAAATCCGGGAATCGGATTCATGACTTTTCAGCGCTTCAACGGTGATTCGCTGAATGTCGGCCAGGAATGGACCGAAGGATTTCCTATCGAATACAAGAAGTTTAATGGTAATCTCGAAAATGAAAATTACCCGCAGACCTCGATTGCCTATTTTCGGCTGTACTGGCGTTTTATCGAGCCCGGTTTGGATGAATACCGCTGGGACCTGATCGACAAAGCGCTGGACACCGCCGCTGAACGCGGCCAGACACTTATGCTTAGAATTGCACCCTATGGAACCGGCAAAGAGCGCGACATTCCTGCTTGGCTTCGCGAAATGGCCGGAGAAAGTAAAGACCTTCCGCACAAATCATGGGTGATCGCTCCTGAGGATCCTCTTTATGTCACCCATTTCACCGATATGGTAAAAGATCTTGGTGCACGGTATAACGGTCATCCCGATCTTGAAAGTGTCGATCTCTCTATTGTAGGTTTCTGGGGTGAAGGTGCTGGCTCGGAACTGCTCACCGAAACAACCCGCCGTGCGCTTGTCGACGCTTACATCGATGCTTTCACCGAGACTCCCTTAATAATGCTTTTGACCGATGAAAAGACAAATGGATACGGATTATCGAGACGTCCTGCCGGTTGGCGTGTAGACTGTCTTGGCGATCTCGGTTTCTGGGCTCAACCACCGTCAAACTGGACGCACATGTATGATTTCTATCCTCAACAAATCATCAGATCCGGCATGCGGGACGCATGGAAAAAAGCACCGATAAGTATCGAATCCTGCTACACCATGAACCGCTGGCTGCAGGATGGTTATGACCTGGATTATATAATCGACCAGTCTCTCAAATGGCATATATCCTCTTTCAACAACAAATCCTCGCCGGTTCCTGAAGTTTACGACCCGCAGGTTAAACGGTGGCTCAACAATATGGGATACCGGTTTGTACTCCGGCGTTTTTCCTGTCCGTCAAAAATCAGACCTCATGGGAAACTCGATTTCGAAAGCTGGTGGGAAAACAAGGGAGTTGCACCATGTTACAGAAATTTCCCCGTAGCTCTTCGCCTGAAAGGTAACAGGAGATGTGAAGTGTTTATTCTCGATGCCGATATACGGGATTGGTTGCCGGGCGATAACCTGTTGGACGATGCCGTTTTTATACCGCAGGATATGCCCGAGGGAAGGTATTCTCTCGAAATCGGCATCCTTGACCGTCACACGGGAAAACCAAAAGTCAAGCTGGCGATAGACGGTGTAAATGCAGAAGGCTGGTACCCCCTGGGAGAAATAACTGTCGGGAAATAAATAAAAAGTTATCTGCCCGGTTATCGTTCAATTGAATTTATTATGTGGAGATATACCATGAAATTACATCAAACCCGAAGGGATTTTTTGCGTACTACCGCACTTGCAATGACAGCCCCTTTGTTGTCATGCAGTAACGAAACTACTAATAAATCTCAGCAATCGAAACAACCGAATTTTGTCATTATATTTCTCGATGATTCCGGATGGTCGGACTTCACACCGTTCAGCAATACCGAATATCCTACACCAAATGTTAACCGTCTGGCAAGCGAGGGCTGTTGCTTCCACAATTTCTATGTGACACAGGCTGTCTGTTCCGCGTCACGGGCCTCTCTGGTGACAGGCTGTTATCCGGGGAGAACCAAAGTGTTCGGTGCTCATCCGCCGAGGGCACGGGGGCTTGAACCAACATTCGCCACAATGGGTGAAGTATTCAGGGAGAAAGGATACAAAACTGCCGTATTCGGGAAATGGCACCTTGGCGACCAGCCTGAAACCCGTCCACTTGCACGGGGCTACGACGAATCCTGCGGCCTGATGTATTCCAACGATATGTGGGAATTTCATCCCGAAAATCCCGAATACTGGGGGAAATACCCCCTTCAATTCTGGGAAAACGGCACGGTGACTATTGAACGTGTTACCGGAAAAGAACAGACTCAGCTTACGACATGGTATACCGAACATGCGGTAGATTTTATCAATCGGCACAAGGACGAGCCGTTTCTATTGTATGTTCCTCATTCGATGCCCCATGTGCCCATATTTTGCAGTGATAAATTCAAAGGCAAGTCCGGCCTCGGTTTATATGCAGATGTTTTGATGGAGATCGACTGGTCGGTGGGTGAGATTATGAAATCCCTGAAGGCAAACGGACTGGAAGACAACACTATGGTGATATTCACTTCCGACAACGGGCCCTGGATCAGTTACGGCAATCATGCGGGTAAAACCCAATACCGTGAGGCAAAGGGCACAGGTTTCGATGGCGGAACACGGTCCGCATGCATCATAAAATATCCGGGAAAAATCAGGCCGGGCACGGTGTCGGAACAGGCATTCTGTACTATCGATATCCTGCCTACACTGTGTTATCTCTCCGGAACCGAGTTACCTGAAAACCCTGTAGACGGAAAAAACGTATGGGACATCATATCCGGTAAATCCGGAGCAACTAATCCCCATGATTATTATCCCTTTTCCACCGGAAGCAATTTTGAGGGTGTTTTGAGCGGGGATGGTCACTGGAAACTGCATGTGCCTCATAAATACAGAACATTGATCGAGGCCGGAAACGACGGCGCTGCGGGAAAATATGCTCAAAAAGAGATCGGGCTGTCATTATTCGACATGAAAAACGATCCTTATGAAAAAGTCAATGTTATTGACCAGTATCCGGACGTTGCTCAAAGATTACAGCAACTTGCCGAACAGCATAAGAAGAGATTTTATGAAAAGTGAAATAACGGGAGACAATGATTTAATAAGGCATTTTTTAAAGACTGTCTGAACCGCTAATAACCATGATTACATGATATTTATGATAAAAAATACGGACGATCAGGGCAGA
>JAFGMP010000421.1 GCA_016927495.1 Candidatus Latescibacterota bacterium
CATGCCGAGTGGGTATGTGTGGCTTAAGTAACTGCATATTTGTTCGGCAAGATATCCCTCTGCTGAGGGCGGGGCAACACTGCTGGCGGATACGGCAACACGTTATGTTGACAGATACAGCGGAAAATCATGAATAATATCTATAAAAAGCTATGGAAAATTCGTGATGAAATGATTGTTGCCGATCTAAGCAGAAACAAACCAGAAAAAATGCCTAATTGGATCGATATGATTCAGGAATGTATAGAGGAATTGGATGAAAATCAATATAACCAAAAATCAGTTTTTAGCAATAGTTGATGTTGTCGATATTGTTAACGATTCATGCGCTTCTGCCGATATTAAATATATAAGAAAATGTAACACGATAATAAAGAATTTAAAGAGTATTGAGAAAAAAATTATAAAAAAATATACCAGTGGTGTGGATTGGTAGCACGTCAGTATATCCAGTAAACGGAGTAAATATGTACAATGTAAGATTTGGAGTCGGTATTGGAGATGAGGTCGGAATAGTAGATATCGAGGTGGCTAAATTAATAGCCGATGGTCGAGTAAGCCATACAAAAAAAGATATTGTTATCGAAGATGAAGACGGTAATGAGATATTCCGACGGAAATGGTGTAATATCCAATATGTTCCTGCACATCACAATTATGATAATCCAATTTTATTAGGGGTATTTGGATTTTATACGGATTGGGAATAAAAAGTTTTTTTTACCGTCTTCTAATGAAAGCATTTCTGAACCCCATAAAGAAATGTCTTCTGATAACGACGCTTGATGATGATGGTATTGAGTCTATTATCAATTCAATGGTATCCGAATGCTGGTTGCATGAATCAATAAAATAGAAGTCATATGTTCCAAGGCTTCCTGAAATTGTTACTTCAGCGGAATCTTTTTCCAAAGAGACTATAGTTTGTTCGCTTCCATCCAAATAGAAATGACCATTATTATTCTTCAGTTCAGATCCATAGACTCGAATATTGGTTCCTGAAGCCACTGAAGTATCTGAAATAGAATCTAGAACCGGAGTAGCGCAAAAATACACGGGAATTCCTTCAGAACTATCAAGAGTCCATGCAGTATCATAAAGAGTTTTGAAAAGACTGTCCAGGGAAGCGGCAAAATATTTTGTGCTTGGAGAAAGCCCTTTCAATGTATCTTTTATGGTATCTCCCGCTGAATAACTTCCGGCGTGATAAACGGTGTCCAGATCAGTAGTATCAGTTCCATATACCACCCTTATTGAATCGGTTTCAGCGCATCCAACGGTCGATTTATAAATAAGCTGAGTTACTACCGAATCGGTAAAACCAATTTGGTAAACTGAATCACAACCAGAAATCCCAGTATTGTCTGTCATTTCCCAATTATCCCAAAACATCCTCCCCGCCGCACCATTATACTGAATTACTCCTCCCCAGCCGCCAGACAAGTCTGTATCGATAACGGTATCAAACGGAACATCATTTAAAAGTCCAATTATTGAGTCTTGTTTGGTTACTATAGTAAATATATCCCCAGTTAAACAAGGAGAACCTAGCGTAACATTATCCAGCTCAGTAAATGAACCATTTATATATTTTCCTATACAGGCGTCATAAATTCCACTGTTCAAACCGACTACATAACACGATGTTGAGTTTCTTTGAATTCTTGCTGCAGCAAAAGAAAAATACGCCTGTGGTCCAGCAAATAATACTTCTACGCTTACTGATTGGATGTCAGTACTATCAGCAGCATTATAATAAGCTCCGTTTTTAACATTATCAACTGTTCCAGCCAAAGTGTCTGATGATAAAATAACGACGGTAGAACAATTTGTTATTATTGTCCAGTTTTCTCCTAAAGACGCTCTGTTAAAATCGTCGCTGTAATTCGCGGCATTGATAATAAACGGAAATAATATCCAGAATAACCTTTTCATTCTTCGGTACTCCTGCAAGTCCTGCATTTTATTGAATCGTTTACCGATGTTCCTATTCCATTATTTGTAACGGAATCAATATCGGTATTTGCCAAAACCTTTGTAGAATCGATATAATTTCCATCGTGTTTAAGATAACATTTTATTTTACCAGACCATGAAGAAAAAAACGAGGTTATTTTTTTCCAATAAGTTTTTCCTGATTTTGAAAGATATCCGGTATCTGAAACAGCAAATATTCCGACCGTATCGTATTGGGATGCTGAAGATCCGGAAGGTTGCCAATCGGCATCCAAATTAACCAGATCAAGGACATTGGTATACCATTGATAATCAGATGAATTTATGGCACCAACATAAGTCGGTATTGTCATTCCAAGCCTTAAAGGATGTGCTCCACCGAACCCTCCGTTAGATACAATGGTGTCACCGTTTAAAACGAAATCAGGATCAGTTAAAAATCCCTCTGTAAATAATCCTGACGATGTATTTTGAAAATTGTGCCTTGAATAACACGAATCGAATTTTGTTTCAGTCAAAAATTCAGAACACGAATTAGTAGAATGTGATCCAGCTGCAAAATGATTTACATCGGTTGGTGAATGAATTAGATTCCTTTCGCACACCAGATCGTCGAATTCGATGGCCTGGTCTACCGTTCTGACTAATCCTATGGAAAGTATTCCTTCATCCCATTCCGAAGCCCCAGAATCTATTATATTGTTTACGCAAAAATAATATGGATGCAGAGTATCAGGAGGAGTACCATACTGGAAAGGCAATGAAATTCTTCCGTTTGTCAAAGTATTGTTGAAAACCGACATCCTTCCACGAATTACGCATGCACTGCAATATTCTCCTATAATAACATAGCATCCGTCAAAAATATTATTCGATAGTTCACAAAAATCCTGGGCGGCAACTATCTGACCGCATCTTGTTACATAATTATGGTGCCATCTGTCACCAAAATAAGAATACTGTTTACTGCTTTTATCCCACAACTGTTGAAGAACTTGGGGACCTTTATGAAACATTGCAGTACTTGAAGAATCAAAATAACAATATCTAATTTCATTTCTTCGGCTGGCATGATTTAGATCACCTGTTCCAGCAAGCCAACCATTCCAATTATAATCTGAAAAAAAAGTTATATGAGACTGATTAGCTGATCCTCCAGGACCTCCATTATTATAAAATCTGCACCATTCAATAATTGAATTATGAGGTCGGTACATTCGTAAACCATTTGGATTATTATCGCCATCGGCCTTGTATGATCCATGAATATATAAATATCGAACTACGAACGGACCTCCATTGACGTACAACCCTACCGCTTGAGTTTCATCGGCAGATCGGGCATCTTTAATTTCAAAGCGTTCAAATTTCCAGTAATGCAATTCTTCATCGAAGCTGCTTAATCCAGGCCATCCCAACCCCATTCCCTGATTCATTCCAGCGCTTGAAGTTTGCCCTTTAAAATCCAATACAGCCCATTCCCATGGCCAGGACATTATTGAGCACCAATTCCCAGGGGTTCCGTTTTTACTCAACGGAATACTGATAATACTGTCGTCGGCATCGGCATAATGATTTCCACTTCGAAGATAAATATTGTTGCCATCAGCCATTGAATCTACGGCCTGTTGAAGAGTCGGAAAAGCCCTATACGCTCCTTCCCCGCTCGAACGAGTTACGATGTCATAATCATTGCATCCAGTGGGATCAGAGACAGAAATAGCGGTATCTACAAATATCGTATCACCATCAATCTGATCGCCTTCGACGAATGTTAATGTAATAGTCGTAGAACAAACTCTTGAACCGGAATAATGACCGATTATTTTATAAGAAGCCGATGTAATTATTGAATCAGGGTATTGATAAATCAAACCCATTGAGTCTCCCGAGGCGGATAAATACAATCCGATTGGACCAAGATGCGGTTCGCTGGTAACTGAATCTATGGTCCCGGTAACGGTAGGATACATATGTACAAAAGACAAAACAGTATCCGACACTGTTGCTGGATCATACGTAATCGTCTGACTATTTATAGTCAAACAAAGAGAAATAATCAATAAGAACTTTTTCATTTCTTTTCCATCGCATTCCGTTCTCCGACTTTTTCGAAAAATGCACCGAGAGATGACAATACGGCGGTACATATAGCTATTGTCATTGTCGCTTTCGGATTGTTCGAAATAAATGTGAGTCCGGTTATTGCTCCACCGATGCTGATTGAGAAATATTTGAAAGCGGCGCCGGTTTTCGTAAGACTTGGTCTGACCTCTCCGTTTTCTTCTACGCAGAAGATCGCTTTAAGAAATTCTTTAATCATGAACATAAGACCTCCTCATTTTTTAATAATGCACAAAGCGAATTTCTTTATTTTACCATATTTTTTAATCCAGTACCCATCAATGGATATGACGTTTCTAATATTTTTTATGTGTTTGAATATTTCCTTTTTTGTCCCGGTTAATTCAAGTATTTCAATATCCATAAGGAACCACACAAAGAGAATAAAACATTTTGGCAAATCCTAAAATAATCATTAAAAATACCAACGAAAATATTACAATAGCCGGCTCAATATTTTTTAACCGTGGAATTTCAAAAATCGGAACGACCCTTTTCATTGTAACTCCCAAATAAATTTTATATGCCATAGAAACAGTAAATATAGCCAATTTTATCATTGTTATTTTAATCGGACCTCTTGAATTTATAATGTTCAAAAGGAATTTCAATCTCCCGTAAAATTCGAACCTGGCATTTTTCTGATATTGTAAAATCTGTAAAGGTGACAGGTTTGAAATGCTGATAGGAAGACGATCTTTGGTATGGTAATAACTTATTTTATCCCAGTCAATTTTTTCTTTTTCTGAAAGCAGGTTGTAATTTGCTGTTCCAGGGTAAGGAGAAACAGTAAAGAAATGGCACACGTCGGCATTTAATTTCTGAGCAAACCTTATCGTATCAAGCGCCGTTTTTTCATTTTCACCTTCGTGGCCAATGGTAAAAAATGTTGCTGAATTTATTCCAGCCTTTTTACAAATATTTATTGATTCTTCAACCTGATCGAACCTGATGTTTTTCCGGATATTTTTCATTATCTGTTCATTTCCTGTTTCTACTCCGAACTGAATAAGAAAACATCCGGCTTCCTTCATTTTTCGATAAAGCGATTCGCTACCATGATCAACACGGCCAAGACATTTCCAGGGAAGACCTAATCCTGTTTTGTTATATCTTTCAATAAACTCGATCATCCATTTTTCATCAGTTACAAAAAGATCATCAACGAAATAGAACTCATCAACTTCGAGGAGACAATATTGATGAATTACCTCTTCTATTACATTTACAGGGCTTCGACGGGTATACTTGTTTCCGAAAGTCCCCTTATGGCAGAACGTACAATTATATGGACATCCTCGCGATGTTATTATCAACCCTACTCGTTTACCTACTGAAATTTTGTCGTAGCCATATTTAAAACGCCTGATAACATCCACGGCGGGAAATGGTATGGTATCTAGATTTGTTATTCGTTCTCTGTTTCCTGTTCTTATAATGCCGCTGACAGACCTGTACGAAATACCCTTTACCAACACAGCTGGAGTTCCGTTTTTAATGCTTTCAAGCAATTCAATTATTGTTTTTTCACCTTCACCGATCACCTCGTAATCAATGGCGTTATACTTTTCAATAAGGCTTTCCGGTAATGCTGATACATGAGGACCACCGACAATTATTTTCAGTTTTGGATATTTGTTTTTAATTTCAGCCAGTAACTTCATGGTATTATTCAATCCGGTAGTATATACCGAAACGCATAAAATATCAGGGCAAATGCTTTCAAGTTCATTTTCGAACTTTCCAATATCGGAATTTTTTGCGGCAAGATCATAGAAATAAACACTATGGCCGTATTTTTTACATATTGATACGAGATACAGCAATCCGAGCGGTGGATATCCGTTCGGATAATCTCCCGAAGGGTTAAGAAAATAAACTTTCATTACGGAAATATCGCCTTTATTGTTTCAGCCACCAGAGTTCCTATATAAAGAAAAAGTGCTGCTCCCCAGAAAATAACGATAATTTTAGTAGAAAAAGTCAAATGACGGAAAGTTTTCATTTTATCAATATTTCCTTTATGAAATTAAGTACAAGTGCCACCAGTGTCGATATTAAAAGAGTGTTATACCATGATAGCTTTATTTCTATTTTTTCAATGCGTTTATGGGCATCGGTGCAGAGAAATTTCTTCAGATCTTCAAGTTCTTTGATGTCCATTGAAACTCCATTTTATAGCGGATCATTAATCGGGAGGAAAAACCATGTTCTGCCTCCTGATGTTATTTTTAAAGTATCTTGCCCGGTTGGATCATTATCAATTTGAATTTTTGTTATAACCGATCCGGAATCAATACCCACTTTAATTTCATTCGTCAGTATAGTGCTTGGAAACGTCGTCTTGTCGTCAGCGCCGTAAACGATTCCCGTGGTATCAACGGTCGAGTCCGATGAATTTCCGAATAATAATTGTCGTCCCTGGCAAATGCTGGTTATTTTAAGGCCAGAATGCTTTATCCATACCGGATACCACGTATCGCGATATTGTTCCGATTGTATATCATAAAATAAAGAATCATTTAAAACTAATTGTCCTGTTTGTTCGTAAATGGTCCAATGGTCGATATATGTATATGGAGAAGGATCGGAAACAGTTCTCATTGAAATTTTATTATATCCGGTATATCCACCGGTGCTTAATTTTGTTGAAACAAGAGTCGGAAATCCTGAATACCATCCGTAACCAGTTTGTAAATTAATAAATTTAATTTGAGATTTTGACCCGGCGTTTCCGCTGTTGTTGAATGGACTTATAGACGAGCTTGAAGTGTTTCCATTTCCAAAGTAAAGTTCATTTTGCACAGGCTGATACAACATCGAATCGTCAAATGTTCCATCAGCTTTCTTAAATGCATAATGATTAGTTGCAACACTATTTATAAAGCTAAGCGCTATCGTTGCCGTATCCGCTCTTCTCGCCTTTACCGAAGTGTCAGCCTTCCATGTAGCCCTTGCTGAATCTGCAAACGCAGCGTAAAGTACCGAGTCGCTTTGAATGGAATCAAGCGGCCATATCTTAAGAATATTCCCTGAAGAATCGAACACTGTGGCATAATACGGAGAAACTGCAACAGGTTTTATCTTTATAACAAGAGTATCATTTATTTGAAGTTTACCACTATTTCCCAATATGCTATCTGTTTCAAGGAATTCCCCAAAACAAAATGAAATAAAGAATATTGTTAACAATCCGTATTTCATCAATATTTTACCTCACACCGCCGGTTTAAATAATATTCTTTCGGTTCATCTGTAATCAAATCATGCTCTCCAATAGATTTAACGCTCAATACTTTAATACCTCTATCATCAAAAATTTTTTTTACTGAATAAGCGCGTTTTAATCCAAGAGTATAATTATAATCATCATTACCCAAAGGACACGCACCGCCAATAAGTTCAACCGGATTATCAATATTATTTATTTTCAATTTTTCTTTTTCTGTCAATTCATCAGAATCAAATTTGAAATAAATAACAATTTTTTTTCTATATACTTCCATAGGTTTTGAAGGTGGTTCAACCTGAGAAGGTTTTTCTTCAGGTTTAAAAACCATAAATGCTTTCTTCTGCGGTTTATCCTCGTATACTACAGTGGTAACTTTCTTTGTACAAAATAAAAACATTATCAGAATGCATGTTATTATTGTAATTTTATTCAAGGCGTTCTCCTTTTAATATTATCTAAATGACTTTGAAAACCAGTTCCCGCTCCACCTATTGGATAGCGCGACGGCAACGATTGGATTCCTTTGCCAATATTGTATAAGCCTTGCGCTACCTTACCAGATTTCGTTCCCTGATAAATTAAATTGGAAATTGCAGCAGAAGTAAATCGTGGTACAACAGACGATCCACCTGTTATCAATGCACCGAATCCAGAAGCACCTAAAGTTCCAAGTCCTATTAAATCTCTTGCCTGTTCGGTGGGAAGTCTATTTGCCGCCAGTTTCAATGCTGGCATTATTTCACGATAGACACCATTGTATTTATCTATCTGGGGAACAACCTCTCTTACCGCATCTGCGAAAGCCATTCTCACGCCGAAAACCGCATCCTGAGAAGCAGGACTTGATTGTCCCGGTATGCCTTTTACTTTAAGTGCTCTTTTGAGTTGTTGAGCTTGATCTACATCAATATTTCCAGTAATTCCATAAGAATCAAAGTTTTTTTCAATATCATCTATTGCGTTTAAGACTTCTTTCTTGTCTGTGATAAAAAGCTCAGGATGATCATCGATATATTTTCTTGCCTTATAAAATTGATATTCAACATTGACTTTTTTCGGCCCGGTATAGTTTTTTGTTAAATTACTTATCTGTTCTTCAAGTCCATCTGCTATTTCCTGTCCCTTTGTAATTACATGTTGCATATCACCACCCAAACCGTGCTTCAATGCACCTTCAGCAGCTTTATCTAATGATACTCCCTGATCACGAAGGATGGCCTTTGAACCTTTGCCTATAACAGATTTTTCAATTCTCTTTCCACCTGCCTGGAATGCTTTTCCAGCAGATTTTTTCAATAAACCACCGATAAGTGTCGGGTCGCTTAAAGTTCCACCTACAACTTCGGTATACAATCTCACTGGAGCAAGAGGATCACTATTTGTGTAATCTGATGAACCACCATATGGTATTTGTGTTGGTTCTGTAGGTTTTCCAGGATTCTTTTTTGCGATATACTCATTTAATCTGTTTACCTCTGGCTTCAAAAAATAAGACCCGGGATCACTCATAGGCATTCCGCGAGTTTTGGCAATGGCTCTTGTCGGGATTCCTGCGACATCAAAAAAAACGCGCGGAGCAGCCAAAGCAATAGTTTTAGCCTTATTTCCAGGAGTCGGGTTTTCTCTTAATTTATCAATAGATTCCATTGCAGATGGATATATAGATCGTAAAAACTTATCGACACCTGTTTGCTTTTTTATTTGTCCTGTTTCACCTCCGCCACCTTCGAGATGTGCCATTTCTTCACCAAAAGCATCCTCAGAAGAAATAATCTCTTCCATATCAAATGCATCTTCTGTTTTTATCGCCATTGGTTATTCCCCATATATTCAAGCTCGCGACCATATTTTTTTGAAAACTTTTTTTCTCCGACTGTGAATCCGAATTGATCTTTATTTACAGAGTCGGCAATTCCACCCTTTATTCCGATTTCTTCATACCCTTCAGGTATTAGTCTATTCTGGCCTCTCATATATTTAATACGATCGTTATAATCTCTTTTCGCGGTAGATAAAAATTTATCAATTTGAGCCAGAAAGACCTCTGGCTTTACAGATAAATCTTTATCGACAATATCTTTAATGTTTTGAAGCTCTGATCCGGTTTGAGCTGTTCCGAAATTTTCTCTTCTGTATGTGGAGATACCCTTTTCTATACTACTTACAAAATCAGCAAACTCAGGATTCAATTGTTTTAATCTGCTTATTTTTATTAATTTACCGATATAAGGTGTTGCGAATTCAGGCTTGAATTTTTGTCTGGCATAAGCAATGTCATCGTATGCTGAACGTGTTGACATAAGGAACTGATCGTCTTTTTGCTCTGGAGGTTTTAATCCGAGTGTTTTAGCTTCCTGTGCAGCCCTGGCGCTTGCCGCAGAAACTGTTGCAGCTCTCGAAGCCTCTGCTGATACTACGTCAGGCGTCAGTGTCGCCATTTTACTCCTCTTCCTATACTCCTCTTCTCCACTCATTCCTGTTTCACTGTGCCGATAGGAACCTGAAGGAGACATAATCAACTCAACAACTTTTGCCTGTTTTTCTTCATCCGACAATTCAGGATATTTAATGTTCACATAACCTTCGAAATCCTTTTTTCTCTGATTATAATAAGTCGATAGCATACCTCCACCTAAACGTTCGCTATCTTTAGTTTCTGATTTAAGGTTGCTCATAAATGTTTTTGCTGGTTCTGACGTATTTGAAGAAAGACCATAGCCTCTGGCAAGCCCGATAGGATTCTTATACATCTCGTTAAGTATCTGACCTTCCGATATTCTCTGCAAATCTTCCCTGGGTGCTGTAGCCCACGCATCGGTACCGGCATTTTTTGCCGCCACCATTGCCGAAGCTCCGGCTGAAAATTTTCCTATCGCTTCATAAGCCTCAGATACCGATCTTCTATTTTTTAATCCCTCTTCTGCCTTGAAAGCCTCATCATAGGAATTAAAAACCACACCGGGAAACAGCTTGCTTTCGTATATTATTTTTTTTGCCATTTCAACCTCTTACATGGCTTTTGCCAGAGCTTCACGAAACGGAATTCTACGATTTGCTATTCCTTGTGAATTAGCCCTGGCGTTCGCAAGAAAGTTCATTGAATTCAAATTCTGACCGCGAGAAGAAAGTGCGTAATTTTTATCGAACTGGCGTACCGCCTCTTTATCCTGCCTTGCCTGTCGGTGTCGGTCGAGAGCTTCACTTTCCCAATCCTTGAACATGCTCAAGGTGGAAAGGGCATTTTTTTGTATCATATCACCGAGATTTGAAAACTGACTCATCATGTCCATTCCACCGCCACCGCCACTATCTGAAAGTTCTAATTCCCGAGATGTAATTGTTCCCGAATCACTGGAAACTGTAGAAGGAGCCTGATATGCAACAGATGAATCGCCTCCGCCGCCCTTATTCATTTCGGCAAGAAATTTATAAATCTCTTCGTCGCTTATTTTTCTCATTGCATATTCCTATGTTAAGGTATTCACCCAATCGTTGAAATTGTTTACTGAATTTGTTCCAGATGAAAATGCGTCGAAATACTTTTTGGTCCCGCTCGCAACATCCATTATTTCAAAATTGTCTACTCTTCCATTTCTCTTTTTATTGAGGATTACCATCAAACGGCCATTTACGTTGACAACATCTCCAGTATCAGCGCCTATATCAAGTGTGTTGTATCCGGTAGACTTGATACGTGGACTTATTGTTTTGGCATTCGCTGTAATAGTCTGATACTGCTGATAATTCTTATTGTTTTGATCATTGGCGTTTTTAAATGCTATGGCGAGATCGTATGGATTTACATTCTGGCCATCATCTCTTACTACCCTGTTGTCACTAAGTTGATACCCTGCTGTATTAAAATACCCAGTCGAACCTCCAATGGTAGGAATTATCGATTCTCCATACAATGTGCTATTTACGTAATTCCCGAAATATTTCATTCCTTCATCAGTAAGATTAACGAAATTACCGTTTTCATCCCATTCCGCGAAATCTGGATTTGTAAGAGCAAACTGATATTGTTGTACTTTGAAATCCTGTGCCAGTTCTCCGTAGATAGCATTTTTATCAGCTTCGGTAAGAGTTGCACCATATTCAGAAACGACATTTTTTACAAAATTAAAGGCATCGACAGGGCTGGCGTTACCGATTGCAACCTGATCATTTATATAATTATATACCTGTTCTATCTCATCGGTATTTATCTGTCTTTCCTGTAAATTGGCGAGCAATTTCTCAACTCCGAGCTTTTCGACCTGAATTTCCATTGTCCCTTTTATGCGAACAGGTTTTCCGTCGGGATCAATTATAGGATTTCCATTTTCATCGGTCTGAACGTAACCGTATGCGGTATCTTTATCAATTCCAATCTGCTCAATATCGAGACCATAGTTTTTAAGAGCGAGATCAAGCTCTCCATCCACATAGGTATCAGCTGCCCCGTCCCCATTAGTATCCTTCCAGTAACCGAACACTTTCGCTTTATCGAGTTCAAGGCCCTGCCGTTCGATGTCGGATCGATCGTTTTGAAGTTGTAAGGTGCCGCTTACACGGCCGACAACATTCCCAGCTGTATCAGTAACATCATATCCGTACAGCGTATCTGCTTCACGCTTATCTGCGGCGCTAAGAAGATCGTATTTTCCGAATATTTGCTTATCCGGTACTCCGTCACCATTTGAATCAACCATACCTCCGAATAGTTCAACTGTCTGATTTTCAAGGTCCTTGCTTTCTAGCCCGAATTTCATGGCGGATAGTTCAGCGGTTCCATAGACATGTGTCCCGTCCTGTCTATTGTATCCATATAGGCCGGCAGACTGCAAATTTATACCCTGTTGTGTCAGATAATTTTGATCCGCTGCAAGTTTTTCACGACTTGCTATTTCCATCCCGGCTATTTTTTGAGCAGATGCAATATTCGCCGCTGTTAATTCTTTCTGAAGAGCATTAGAGCTTTCCTGAGACCTCTCACCCTCATAGGCGCCGCGAACATTGAGGAGGTTGTTGATATAATTCTGTTGAGCTTCATCGAGGTATTGCCCCTGTTCTCGACCCTGTCCGAGAGCGGAAAGATAATTTTCCATTCCTTTTTCATAAGCCTGATTCTCAAGTTCATTTTCATAAAGGCCACGGTCGAGATTCTGCTGTAGAGCAAGCCTTACTAGGTTATCCTGCACCTGTCCAGCCCCACCCATGCCAGTATTCGCCTCTTTGTACTGCTTGATTCCCGAGGCTCTGTCAGCATCGAATTTCGACATCATTCCGGTATTGTACTTACCCCAATCTCTACCCATATTCGGATCGGTCATAAGCTTCTGAGTCATTTGGGTTGTCTGATCCTGCATTGCTGTATTCTGAGGCTGTGTTAAAGCCGCCTGTTGGGCTGTACCCATGACATTCTTATTGCCCTGTTCAAGATCGGCGGGATTATAATCCTTCGGCTTATAAGGAAGATATCCTTGAGATGTTTCATTGGGGTTCAGATATGGGAGATCGGTATTGTTTTTTCTCTTTGTAGTACCAGTAACCGGATCGTAAACCATATTTGAAAAATCTGTTGTCATCAGTATCCGCCTTTAATACATGTATGCCAAGCGCCATCCTGGTAGACCTGGCCCTTCAGCCTGTTGTCTTCCCAGATAAGGCGCACAGAGGGATCGGTTATACTCCTCCATTTTCCAGAAACAGTCTCATTAAACATATTTACCGATCCACCAGATCCTATAGAAACGCTTGAAACTGCTCCTGTATTAAAATATAACAGAGAACTTGATTTAAAGCTTAAATTAAAATCATTTGTTCCAATATTATAGAATGTCAAACTGTAACAATTTTGTGAAAAACCTTCAGGCATCGACGATGAAAACGAACCGATAGACGTATCGGCAATAATCATGATTGTGTCTTCACGAAACAACCCCTCAAAAACGGTCTCTTTTGGATTTATATTTATAATTTGGTTTGGCATGTTGTCACCAAATATAATCTAAATATGTGAACGTGATATAACGTATTGCTGCCTTTGCCCCACCGCCCTCTCTTGCGCCACGAATTGTAGCATTAGAACCTTGTATTGACAATATCCATTTTGACCCCAATGTATCAGGGTCTTCCAAATCGTTATAAAATGTAGCTATTGGAATATGGCTGTATGGATCACTGGCAATTGTTGATGGAAAATTATTTATTGATATCGCGCCCTGGTCGGCAGATGCTATAGTGGCTACAAAAATAATTCCACTTATATATCCGGATACAATACCACCAATTCTTGTCCAATGTATGGTTCCAACGGTATCCCTTGTGGCGCCAGATGGGTCACTTATTATTACCCCCGTGTTTGCTACCAGCGTACACAGGGAAGTACCACGTTCACAATATTGCGATGTAATCCTTCCTGCTATTTCAACATTTCCTGAAGTATAGATAGAATCCGCATTCAACGTTCCGCCGAAAGTTATCCCACCGTTAGATACCAATGAATCAGCGGTAAGTATTCCGCTAAAATTTCCTATAGTTCCGGAAATTCCTCGCGTAGAATGCAAAGAATCAACATTGTTTATTCCACTAAAATCTGCAGTAGTTCCAGCAATCCCACCAGTCAATCTTATTGAATCAGTATTTACAACTGAAGAAAATGTACCCATTCTTGAAATTATTGAATCTGTTCTTATGGTATCAATTGCTGGAAACCCTCTAATCGAATCGACATCAGGGTTGCTTCTTATTGTATCAAGCCTCAAATACGGCATTATCAGATCGTGAGTATAAGAATTACTGGTATATCTCGGGACGTTCCTGTTTATCGTATCAATTATCTTGTCAACGTATGCCTTGGTAGTGTCCTGAATGGAATTGAATTGAGCGGCGGTCATCGTATCACTAGCCGTGAACGGGACGGTGTACTTGTCAAGGGCGTGAGAACTGAAAGAAATAATCGCAACGATAAAAAAAAGTTTTTTCATAAGTAATTATTCGTTTCTACCTCTCCGAAGAGAACAAGGTTCAATAGTTTGAAATTAGTATCGTTTGCCGTCTGCCTTACCTCTGCATAGACTGTTTTGCACCAGAAATGGGAAGGCATTTTCTCCTTATCCGCTTTACCTTCTGTTGACTGAAACACAACAGGGAAAACTATCGGAAATACTACTGCCGGACCACCGCTTGGCCCGATATCAATCCACGCAGTTTTTTTCTTCGATCCGTCACCGGCGCATATTCTTACCTGAAACGTCTTTTCGTTTACTGAATGACAGTAAAATTTATCTATACGCATTCTTCCGGCGATATTTTCAATATGATATCTGCTTTTAAGATAAGATTCCTTGTCGGTCGCTGAAGAAATCAATTGCCCGTTCGATCCGTATGCATTTGATATCTGTGAAGTCGATGAAGATTCTGAATATATTTTGCTTGAGTAAGAATGAGATTGTCCGATAAACAAGGTATTGTCAACAGCCGAAACCGCGGCATAATTACCTGAAACATGCTGAAATTCCCATGCCAGATTATAATTGTTGAAATCAATCCATATGTTACTTGAAAGGTTTAAAACTGCGTGAACGTTGTTTACCGTAACGGAAAGACCTGTATCCTGCCAAAGAAGGTGGTATTCATCCCTGAAGTCTTTACGATAGACAAATCCGCACGGCCTGAAGTCGTCAGTCGATTTATATATTTTGTCTATCTTGTCACGTATTGGATAACTGATATCATAGGGGATGAACTGCTGGCCGTCAAATATCCTGGTTCCCTGATTGGTTACTCCTATAACCCCGTTATTCCACGAAGCAACGGTGCGCATATTGTAAAAATGCCATCGTGATTCAATTAGAATTTCTTTTTGATTCACATCACCATACGGTAGAATCAATATTCCGTCATCGGTATTGAAATACAGATTTAACCCTACAGAGAATATTCCGGTAAGTTTATGAGCCGTCCGGCGGAAATTGGCAGCCGGCCATTTTTCGATATCGTATTCTGAATAAGTTCCGTCATTGCTGTAATAAAACACATTATCCAATACTCCCCACAGCCTTCCGGCAAAATAAAAAATGAATTTTATAGCAGGAGGGCATCCATTATCAGCAGCGGAATATTCATAAATTATTGCCGTTTCTTTTGACGAAGCAGACGAAATTGTTATCGAAGTAGTAACATTGTCATCTGTTTCATAAAAAAAATAGTGAACAAGTTCATTAGGCGATTTTATCCATACCACTTTATTATTTACTTGAGGATCGGAGCTATTCGGTATGGTGATTGTAATCTGGTTATTTCCCATTCCAGATGAAAGCGTTATTGTTCCCAGGCTTTCCCCGACACTGTACAAAACGTTTATTCCGTCCACTTTCCGGGCATATCCGACATATATACCATAATCTCCATCCGGAAGACCAATTCCAATAGATTCCGAAGCAGAAGAACCTGAAGGTGCTGTAATTCCAACCTGATAAGCTGTTGTACCTTCAATTTTCACCACTGAATTACCATTACATACCATTTTTTTCCCGTACGCATCACAAGCCCATGCCTCATTGAGCGGTTCCCCCATATCGTATTTTGTGGTAAGAGATCCATCTAACTTCGAAACAGATGAAAGTATTCCATCGGAAACCCCGTAAAGCGTTTCTGTACCTGAAAATTGCCTATGTAAAAATAACCCCCTTAGAAAATTTGTAAATGTGGTTCCAGATGACAATCCGACAGCTCCTTGCTGTTTCGCCAATCCGGATTTTTTAAGGGTGAATCCGATAGAATCATCACTTACCTGGCTGTTAAATAACTTGGTAGGATGTTCAACACCGTTACATCCTCCAGATACATCGGAAAAATCTATAACCATCGGTTTTCTTTTTGCTTCCGACATATATTATATCCGATAAACATCCCTATCGTTTGTTGATCCAACCATTCTTCCGCCATATCCTAGACCGCTTGAAAGATTATACTTTGGTATAAACACCTCATTTCCATTAAAATCGTTAATAACTATTCCAGGCATTTCAACTGGATTCTGATGCTGACTCTTGAACCTATCCAATTCCCGGTTAAACTCAACAGAAATTGCATCCCATTCCTTAAGCATTCCCTTGTCGAGACATCTTAGTTCCTGCATTTTACAAAACATCAGATTTTTAGGGAAAAACAAGTATTCGGTTCCTGAACCTGAAAATGCATCGAGTTTCACCTGATAATCGCAGAAAACCGGTTCAACTGGAGCCTGATAAAATTGGATTGTCGTACTGTGTCCTGTTGCTTTAGCAAAAGCTGGAATAAATTTGAATCCATTTATAACTCCACCATCCTTGAAATAATACCTGTTAGGTTTCTTATCCTGATCTTCATCCGAATATATATTGATAAGTTTTCCGCATCCGGACGGCAGAGTAGCTACCAAGTTAGTAATGGTGAGCTGTGTCGATCTTGTGAGGAGCGACCAACCATTCGGAGGATCGCTCCACAATGAATCCTGTGCCCGGTTTGCGTAGTCAACAGTTAAATTAGTGACGTAATCCCCACCGGTTGGAGTATTTTCAAGCCATTCGTTAAAGGTATTCGCAAGATCGGAATACAGATCGGAGAACATTATCTGACTCCTGCTTTCTGCTTGAGACGAGCAATTTCATCTTCGAGTTTATTTTTTTCCTTTTTAGCTTTTTCTACATCCTCAGAAAGCATCTGTTTTTCAATTTCAAGATCTGATGTTTCAGAGATATGCCTTGCAAGAGCAGGATTAGTATGTTCGATAAAGGCTTTTTCAGTCATAACCTGATGGTCTTTTGATTTTGCCATGCGTTCAAGTTCATCCGAAATACTTTTAGGAGTTTCAGGAGTAACTTCATAGATACACCAGTATCCTATCTCGCTGAAACGAGGTTGCCAACGCATGAACATTACCGATTGCTCAACGAACTCGGGTTCACCGATACTGTTTGTTATCGGAAGTCCTGTAACGGAATTTTTCTTTTGTTTTGGCTTCCCATCGTCTCCATATACCCTAACTGAAAATCCATAATCAAGCCTGTTTACGTAATACACCTTGTTTTTCTTGTCTCTTTTCGGGTATGTCCCGAGAGTCGCTAATTCAGCACCCATATAAATATTCCTCTTTTGAGTATGTTAATAAAGGGAGGAAATCTCCTCCCGTGTTTATCTCCTTGTATTATAATCCTGATTGACTGAATTTTTACGAACCTTCCAAAGCTCCCATCGATAGATTGCAGTTTTTGTAGTAGCGGCAGCCCTTGTGTACCTGAGACTGAAACAGCTTCCGAATGCCGTTACTCCAATAGGCAAAAGATGACAATAAATTGCCGTTGTCGAATCGGTACCAACCAGATGATTTCCCATTACCGTTTTTCTGTTCGTTCCATACATTATACACCGTAGTTGAATGCTGTCTGTTACCGCGTTTATTGAATCGGTTGATACGATAACATACGACCATCCGGGTTCAATGCTTTGTTTTACAAGTACGGTATCCGATGTTGCTCCTGTTAAACGCATGGTATCGACAGTGCTTCCGCTTTGATTCGATGCGACAAGCTGAAATTCAATATTGTCAATAGTGGCGAGAGTAGGAACTCCGGCTATCAGTTGTGATATCGCTGCAAGCATAAGCAATGCAGAGAAAATAAACCTTTTCATTTTTACCTCTTTTGTTTAAAGTACTGGCCGGATATTGTTCCGGCCCGATATAATTAATAGCAGTTCTGAATAAGGCCTATTGACTGTCCGCCATCATTCACCCTGCAACCGAATTCACATATCACTTCGTCTATTTTCCCATCACGGTCATTTTCCTCAATTGAAACATTCGGATGAATGTCCCTGTCCGGAAGATGAACGAATTCAATATTGTTCGGATTGAATATAAGCATGCATTTAGCAAGATCGCCTTCGTTCATTGCCTGATGGTTTACCAGTTCCATCGCAAAGGTCTGAGTCCTGATCATTTTTGTATTGACTCCGAATTCACGAAGCGTTGTCTTTGCATCTCCGACATCGATATTATACACAGTTTTGTCGGCAACCATGTCATCAATACGACCGCAAATGTCGAATCCGGCAAGACAAATCATCGGATCGCCTTCTCCGCAAACAGACATAGCTCTCGGAATTTCAGTCTTGAGCTTGAAGGAAGTCATGCTTCCTACCATGTCGTATGAACATGCCGCCCAGTTGAGCAGACCTCGGGAAGTAGTAAAAGACGATGTAAGAGCCGCTCCACCGCTTGTAGTGTTTCCGCTCGAAGCACGATTACCAAAGAGAAATCCTCGCTCAATCTTCTCGTAAAAACGAACGAGATTGATCATTTTCAGCAACTTGAAATAATCTTTCGTAGCATAGAATTCCGACTTCAGAAGAGTATTCGAAATGGCAACCGGTTCCCGTACAATCTGGGTACAGTTGTAAACATTGTCGAAATCCTTGCTTATCATAGACGGATTTACGCTGTTTTCAGGATATGCCGTTGCCGATATTCCGAGAGTCGTTCCAGCGGCAGGGTTGAAAGCTGTCGCTCCGAAACTTGTTACTTCGCAAGTGGTTGTATCGGTAATACTGTCAATACGAGCAGATTGGGACGTACCGGTAGACGAATCGAAGTAATACAGGGTATCATAAATCTTGAGTTGTGCCGTCGAATTGACAACAAGAGTGGTGCTTGAAAAGCTGGTAACGGTAACGGTTTTACTCCAATCGGTGAAATTGAAACATTCATACCGTTGCTGTGAAACTTCAGCCTTTTTTATTTTCCCGCTACTCATTGATACGTCAGATTTACCCACTTCCATCTCTTCGAGAAGCGCAATCAGTTTAAGGTTGCGAGCATAATTGAGCTTGATATAATCAAGCACATCACGCTTATTGTGTTGAGTTGAACTGAATGTTGGAACCGTCTGCGGAACCGGAGACGATACCGTACCTCTATAAACTGTCATTTTTTACCTTCTTTCAAATTCGTGTTTTTGATCTTTGTGGATCGGAAAAATATCCATCCCATATATTATTTCCCGCTTGCGGTGTTCTTTGTACCGATCCGGATGGATTCTTTTGTGCTGTCGCAGCATTACTCCGCACGTTAGCCTCTGTTGTACGGGAAACCTGTGCGAATATACGCTTCAAGTTTTTAGGATCGGCGGTTAAATATCTGTAAGCCCGTTGAAAATGACGTTGAAGTCTGGCTCCGTCTGCCTGAAGCTCATGCACAAACTTGAGTTTCATTTTATCCTGAGTAGCCTTATCCTTCTTGTGCATTTCAGGATAACGAGCCTCGAACATGTCTTCAAGCAATTCCCCTCCGGCATCGGGACCGAACATGATACGATTATACAGTTCAGCTTTTTCCTTCTGCTCCTTACCGGGGAGCTGGTTAATTATTGAAACTGCATTTGCCCTTGCTAGTTCAGGAAGTTTTGAAGTTCTCATTTCCTCACGAATCCTGTCATTCTCCTCTTCCCTTTTTTGAAAGGTGCGCTGTTCTGTGCGCTCGCGAAGGAATTGCTCGGTTTCCTGAAGAATTTCAGCATGTTTTTTACGAAGAACGTCAAGGATAGGACCTTTGTATTCATCCGGAATACCGCTTTCCTGTATCTCGGAAAATACCGACTCAATGGGACCAAGTCTTGACTTATGAACGTTCTGTTTAAATACCCGCTCTTCCTCGTATTCCTGCTTCCATTGAGGAACAGTCTTTTCAGGAGATGTTACCTCACCTTCCTTTTTTTCCTGCCCGTTAGATTGAAAACTCAATCCGTCCAGTGATACTCCTACAAGTTTATCAAGGTCGAAATCACCGGTTTCATTGACGAATGCAGTTTCGAACGGATCTGGATTTTTTTCTTTATTATCCGTGTTGACTCCAGTATCATTTGCTTTCGGGTTTTTTACCTGTTGGTTGTCGATTTTATCAGCAGGTTGTTTATCATCAACCTTATCTGTTTTCGGGTTTTTACCCTGTTCTGTTTCACTTTTTTTCCCTCCGAAATAATCACTGAATGCGTCCTGAATGTAATCATTATTACTTACCGTTTCAGTTGCATGATCATCAACAACAGTTTCCTGTGAAGCATCAATCGGTGGTTCTTGATCAGGTGTTTCCATGATTTTCCCCTTTTAGGTAAATTATATTCCTGAATAATCCGACCAATCCGCTTTATTGGTCGGATTCATTCCCTTTCTTTTCTTATCAATAACAGGAAGTTTATCTTCCAACATTTTTCCCTTTGAAGCTGAAAACGGTTCATTTCCCAATTCAGAAAGACTTTCCCTGGACCCCATATCACCTTCAATGACTTCACCTGAACCCATTTCAGTCTTTACCTGCTCGACGGCATCTTCAACGCTTGATGCGGATGTGGTTATCGGATTACCTTCGGCATCTGTACTTTCAATGGTTATCTGCCCTTCATCATCCTGAATAATTTTTATCTCTTTCACCATTTTTTCCTTTAAAATCTATTGATTTATTGAATTCAGTTCTTGTAAAACGCCATTTCCCGAATTTAATGCATATTGACATACTATGAAAAACTCCGCATCTTATATTTATCGCCGATATGTTTTCCTGATCCGATACCGGATATTCAATTTTTCCAAACCACCTTTTTTCTTCAATCAATTCAAGCAGTTTTAAACCGTCTTCGATATCCTCACCAGGAGCACCTTCGATCGCTTTTCTGATTGCGGTATTTACCGTTTTTAATTCATCTTTCCGTATCTCTTCGAAATTCTTCCTCATAATCCCTCTTGTAGGTTTTCAAATAATTGTCAATTATGCTTATCATGTCGATACGTCCAAGACATCTCTGTATATTTTTATCGTTAGTCATTTCACGAATAACATTTTCTCTTAAATCAAAAAGAAGAAACTTGTATTGTTCGGTAGAAATAAGTGTGGAAACCCAGGAATAATACTCCTGGTTCATTCCTTTAAAGCTCCTGATAGTTGTATACACGGTCTTTTCCCTGGAAATAGCCTCCAAAAGTTTATTTTCAATCTCCTTAAGCTCTATAACCTTTCCACGGAACAGCAAATTACGAAGCCATTGGATCACAATCCACCCCCTGGAATAGAGGATTGCATCTGTGTCTGCATATTTACGGGAACCATGCCTCCTCCCTGCATGGCAGGAATCTTGTTACTCGGTATCATTCCCGGTGCTCCAAGTTGAACCTGTTCGTCAGGCATTATTTCGTCACTCGGAACATCGGCCTTGTTCCATATTTCCTTCAGCAAAGGAAGAATATTGATATTTGACTGCTGCAATTGCGGATTGGAAGACACGTTAAGCCACCATGTCAATACATTCTGAAGCCTCAGAAGCTCTCCGCTTCTGTTCTTCTGAAGAGTAGATTGAATGTCCACATCAAAATCACCCAATATTTCATATTTGTTAAGCCTCTGTTCGACCTCTCTGGGCTTTGCCCTGACATAAAACAAATCCGGAAGAAATTGTTGAAGCATCACAATGTCGATATAACCTATCCTGCATACTCCGAAATCGAAATTTTCAAGAAGATCAGACTCAAGCATATCTCCCTGACCTGCTATTATATTGGCGGCTGTAGCCGTTTTATTGCTCAACCCTCCATCTTCGCTTTTCCTCGACAAGTCAACCTTGGTGCCTATCTGCTGTATGCTTTGCTGAACCTGGTTAAGAGCTAAATGAGTCGGAGTCAAATCAATGCGGCCAGGCTGAAAAGAACTTACCAATTGAGTAATAGGAATATTGTTTGCGTCAACCGCTACAAGACCTCCGTTACGATAAATGTTCTGTAAATCGTTTTGCGATATACTCTTTTTGTCGTAGAATATATAGTTCTGTATTGACCTCATCGCATTGTCAAGATTCATTCCCATAAGCGTGTTGAGATAATTCTCATGAGTTACTACATATTCCGCATCTGTAACACCAAACCAGTATTTTGAACTTTTGTCAATACAAACCACGGTATAAGAACGTATACCCCTGTCATAATCTTCCCTGGAAAGCCTGATGATGGTATCTCCCACCATCTCGGTAACATAATTCTCTCCGTCCTCCTCGTTGCCCTTGATATTAATCTTTCCCTCAATACGATAGATGTCAACACAATAACGGCGCTCATCATATTCAGAATAATTATCACCACCGCGTTCTGAAGCTATTCCTTTTATCTGGCCATTGCGAGCCTGTTCAAGAACCTTCTGAACATTCTCCCTGATATACACCGGATCGTTTAAAAGAACAACCAGCTCACTTATATGAACGCGGCGAATATGCCCCTGAAAATCGCTGTCCTCCGGATTGGCAACCTCTGGATTCTGAAAGTAATCCCTCGGTTTTATCTGGCAATTATACGCATTCTCATATCCAACGGGAACACGCTTTCTATCATACAACCCGGTATCTGGATTGTAAATAGTCCTCAATTCGTCGCCTTCATGACTCTTCCAGTAGGAATAAACCACGAAAAAACCGAACTTCGAAGCTGTATTGATTCCAGGTTTTAGCGTCAATTCACGAAACCTGGTATGAGTCATATTAAGATTGATGACCATCTGGGCGCGCGCCGAATTTTCATAAGGAGTCCCGCCGATCGGAGACAACGAAAAAATTTCAGGAGCACGGTAATTCGCCGATATAATAGCCCTTCGCAGAAGCATCCTTTCCTTTACTATTGGAAAAGATACGCCCGACTGCCATTCATTATATCTGGATACGGCGGGAATCAGGTCCGAACAGTCCTCCATAGTCTTAATTTTTTTGTCAAGAGCCTTATAGCAATTCGATCCGAAATATCCGGAAATACGCGCTTTCCAGTATTTCCCGATACTGGATTCATGAGTTTCAAACTCACGTACAAGGTCTATAACATGCTTTTCAGACATATCACCATCATTGATTATGGACATAATTATAAAGACGACGAGTCTGTGCAAAAATCAACCTTACGTATGAACCGGTTATGTTTCCAGTCAATCCGGAATACCAGAATCTAAATACCGGAGACCAGTACGGAAATACCGCCCTGTTCTGAACCGCATACCCGGTAACATTGGATGTATCAATAAACAATTTCGCCTGGCCGCAATAACCGAGACTATCCGGAGTTTTCACCGGAACAACAAGATTCCCAGACGTAGCTATATCAAATGTGTCAACAAGAATTTTCTCAAGCCATGTAGTGTCACGAATTCCGCTCGAATTTATAACCACATCACCCAACTGAATTCCCCATTGAAAGAATATCGAATCCGATGCATAACCAGAAGACGACGTATCGTTAGCCATTACACTTACACGCATGTTCTCGTACTGAGACAGTTCAAGTGCCTTGGTAAAACCGGAACTGTCGGCATTGAAATCAATCACCCCCGCAGTATCCTTATATCCGGAATAATTATATTGACATATTGCCGATACAACAATAGCAAATATCAATACCAGACGCTTCACGACAAAGTGTAACATAAGTCAACCTTTCTCTGCTCTAACACAAACGGCTTTTCCTCAACATCGTATTTAGGATCTTTCCAGTCATACCGGCTCATACCGGCAAAACAAATCCGAAGTGCATCGCTGAAATCCTTCCGCTTCTCATCCTCAGCAGTATTGTCCCGGTTGTTCCGGTGATTCAACAATGTATCCTTAACATTATGGCAATGAGGAAGTACCAAAAAACGAGACTGATTGATACTGCATACAGGTATCTCCTCGTTATATTTAGTAGCCTCACGAATAATCTCCTTCTGTACATCAATGATACGCTCCTCCGGATGCCTCAACACAATCCCGCCATTGCCAGGCTTCGCAAACTCAGCTATCAACCCCTCCGTGTTCGTACTCCATGACGCCGCTCCGCTAGCCTTAGCAAATCTGGTGTCAACATACCTCTCAACCACATCAACATCAAGCTGGTCGTCCCCCACCGTGCAGTCCAGTACCCGGAACATCGTCGCCAGATCGTTCATCGTCAACGTACACTGAAGCTCTTTACGCAACTTGTAGTAATACTCACCATCGAAAAAACTCTTCGTAGGAAACTCGTTGTAAACAACATAGAAGAATTCCTTCCCCATCTTCAACCTCGCCACCCAAATACATGCAGGGTAATACACCGTATGCGGGTCCATCGCCATGAATAACTGTGCATGCGACGCAAGAAATTTAAAGTCGAATAACCTCTCATTGCATTCGTGCGCTGTAAAATGAACGTCCTTAGAGATACAGGGGTAGAACTTCGACCCGCTACCCATGCAATCACCAAGCCAGGTGTGACGGTAACCCTCCGGATCTTTTATCCGCATTCGCTCCGCCTGCTTGATGGTCCGGTCAGAGTTAAACTTGTTATCCAGGTACGTCACCTTCTCGCATATCATATCAGAGGGGGGATCGGTTACGCAGAACTCATACACGAAATCATCGTCAAACTGCGGGTTGAACTGTATCCAAATCTCACCACCCTCCTGACGAATAGTGGGGTCGAGCACATCAAAACTCTCTTTTGTCAGGTCTTGCGCCTCGCACACCACGCAGATATTGATACCCTCTATCGATTTGACGTTTTCCTTATTCAGATCCTTCAAACCCATGAAGACGAAAAACGAACCGGTGGCCTTGCAGGTTATCTTGTACTCGGTTACGTGGAAATAGGAATTGTATCCCAGGCGGTCGATGGTGTCCCTGAGTAACTGGTGTGCTGACTGTTTGATGGTGTGCTGGATCTCACGTGTAAACAGAAATCTTTTTTGCGTACGCAGGGCTATCTCTATGCATGCGGCTGCGATCGACCAGTCCTTCGCACCACTGCGACCCCCATATAGCACCCGATACATCCAGGGTCTGGAATCGTCGAACAATACCCGTGCGTGTTTCTCGCTCGGAAGCTCCAGTTCAATAAATTTTCCGTCTACCAGCGGCATATCTTTACACTTGCAATATCATTTTGATATATTTAATTGTCATTTAATTTACTTTTTAGATATCTATCTGTAACAATATCAATAACTTAAGTCATTTTGTTTACATAAATGATATTATGCGACATCGATACTTTTTTGCCGTTTTTGATCAGTTTTGAGCAATTCGACACCATGAAATCTGTCAAGTGTCTCGAAATTACGTTAAATTGCATCATTTTTTATCTTCATCTTTTGCAATTTTTACAACCAGTTGAGATGGAGGAATCGGGAGTTTGTCTCCTCCAGATGTGAGATCCAATTTTTCCCCGTATTTTTCCGGGACCAATTTTGACAGCAACCATTTGAGAGTGTCAATTTTTAACCGATAATAATTGACAATGGCGTTACATTTTTTTGAGTCTTCGCAATTGTCTATCTCTGCTTTACACTCTGATTCGATATCACGGATTTCGTCGGAAATATTTTCGATCTGATTTTTTTTAGCTCGCGTGTAGCGTTCTATGTTTTTTTGGGAGGACCGCTGAAACCGGTAGAATGTTTCGGTTGCTATTTTATTTATTTTCAGTATTTTTCTCAATCCATCTGAGGAGGTTTCGATTTTTTGGCAGATTGATTCGAATTGATCTTGAGTTATGGCCATTTCGTCCTCCTATTTTCCGCGTTCTTTTTTTTCGCCTTTTCCTTTACCGCATTTTTTTTGCATGATTTAGGCTCCTGAGTATTAACCAACCATTAACCTATCATTAACCAACCATTAACTTTAATATATTCTTAAAATCTGGAAAAATCAACAGTTGTTTACAGATAAGTCCCAATAATGTGATTTATGGCGATTTTGATTAAATTTAGGCATTTGTGGAATCCTAAAAGTGGGATTTTTGGTATATCTGTATTTTTGATTGCAGGTTTATGGATTTAAACAGGCGTCCGGCAGACCGGCCTTATAGGAGGCGGGATTATACCCCTCCTGAAGGTTCCCCGCCGAAATGCGGGGATTTAAGCCTTTTTGAAAATCTTTACCTGTCCCCGGGTTTGCGGGTTGCGGAAACTGAGCCGCAGTCTGGACGGATTTCAAACAACGTATCACCGGATTACCGGGCATAGGCATATCAACGCCACGATACTAATTTAATAATTTTTTTGATTATTTGCAATTTTTATTTGATACGCCTCATAAAATATTCTGGAATTAGCGTTTTTGCTCCATTTTGCAGGCATCGTATAACGATTGCGCTAAATTGTTAAAAATTGGCGTTTTTAATTAAATCAGGGCATTTATACAGCGATTATTTGGTGTGCGCATGTACAATGATACGGAATAATCGATCTACGACCAGTTGAGATGAATTGACTATTGATTATCGTTAGACGATTGCGTATATTACAGGTATATGACCAATAGCAGACACGACATTACCCGAGAGCGGAAACCTAACCTGTCCGGAGATCCCTCCGATCCCACCGAGCTGCATACATTCCGCATCCCCAGGTCGCTCCGGAAAAATCTTCCTGAATAGCCAGGTGTGTTCAATTCAGAACACGCTTTTTTCGCCTAAATACAAATAATTATTGCAATCGTATAACGATTGTGGTATATTATATATAGGTGACAATATGAGACTAATCAATCAATATCTGATAGGAGGGCAGCGGCTCCGGGAACTGGGGAGCGATCGCCATACTGATGATTGCGATTGGTTGGTCAACAGCCCCGATGACGACCGGCTCTTCATCCACGCGCCGGACGGGGATTATATCAACGCCTCTGCTCACCCGCTGTACGCGGAGATCTGGGCGGAGGAGATTGGCAATGATGAGCAGGTGACGGTCACCGGCCTGCTCAATATGTGCGTCTTTGCTTTTGTCCAACATTGTGAAAACGGTTTTTGGGACAAGGCCGACGCAAAAGAATATGACATCAAGTTTCTGGCACGCAAATTCAATGCCAGAAATTTTGATATAGCTAAAAAATACATTTCTTCCGGAGCCGCGATTGAGGTCCAGAAAATCCTCGACGCGGTGATCGGGAGATAACCACCGCCCCGGCGGGTTCCGGGAAACGAGGAGGGGTTATGAAAACAGAAAAAACAGCGATCGAGGAATTAGCTCGATCACTAAAAATTACCATCCAATATAACAGGATAGACGGGTTTGCCGCCGCCTGTTATGATGATAATAGCGTTGAGGAGATGGTCAGAACGCTCCATAAAAAATCCGCCGATCATAGCGATTGTGCGGAGTGGAAAATTTCCCCAACCGAATGGCGCAATTCAATTCGGTTGGCGCTCGCAAACAGGCTCTTCACGGACCTGAGCGAAATCGAAAAAATCCGCAACCAAACCGAGGAGGAAATATGAAAGCGGAGGTGTTATATGACAATGTTGATTTCAATTACTCGTCATGTGGCGGGTATATCATTACAAAAGGGCGGAAATACCTGACAATTGAGCGGGTGTCAAATTATCAGGGAAACCGCTCAGGATGTAAAGCGAAGCTACTCCTTACAAGCGCAACAGCGCTTGCGATAATCGAGGAGATTGAGGCTGGGCGAGTGGATGTCGAATATCTCGACCAGTTGGATTATTATGGCGGATATATCATACAATAGTCGAAACGGGCTTCGGCCCGTCTTCCGGGGCTGACCCCCCGGATGCCCGGCATGTGATCACCTCCGCGTGGTGCCGGGCGGGTAACGCTAACGATCACCCCTCCTCGGGCAGAGGCCGACCCGGCGGGTTCCGGGAAACCGAGGAGGATGATATGATAATAACAAATGTCTCTGAGTTAAACACATTGTATGATAAAATAGATCGAAATATGTTTTGGGATATATTAGACCAAATCGTACTACAGTTAAACAATGAGGGGGTTAATTGTAGTAGCATCGATGATTATCACAAATGGGACAAACTGAGATATGAAAGCAGAAAGTTTATTGACAAATATTATGAAGAGCATCCTTGTTGCAACATGGCTGATGATCTTGCGGTTTCTGAGGCAACCAAAAAGGAGAGTAAAAAACTTGACGAGTATACATTTTATGCAATGATCGGATTTTTATTAACAAAACGTTATTCCGACGAGGACAGAAAATGCAGGCAACGGGACATTTTATGTACTGCATTACATAGAGGATATAAAATAATCATA
>JAFGMP010000422.1 GCA_016927495.1 Candidatus Latescibacterota bacterium
AATAATTTGGGTTAAATGAATGTATAAACCTTAAGAAAGAAAATGCACTATACCCCAAAACACCAATTTAAATAATGGTTGTAAACATGAAAAAACATGCCGAAGAAAAAGTAAAACCTCAGTACACAGGATTCATGAAATTCCGTAAAGAATGGATCGAGCCTGTTCTCACCGCTTTTGTCTGTGTATTCATTTTCAAGATGTTTTTTTTCCAGAATTATGCAATCCCCTCCGGATCGATGGAAGATACACTTCTCGAGGGTGATCGCCTGTTTGCCTCAAAATTTTTCTACGGCACTAAAATACCGTTCACCGAGACATTTCTGTGGCGGCTTAATGATCCGAAACCGGGAGATATCATCATATTCCGGTCCCCGGCGGAACCGAAACTGGATTTGATAAAACGATGTGTTGCAGTCGGCGGCCAGATTGTGGAAATCCGTAACAAAGAAGTGTATGTGGACGGGGAACTTCAGCAACTTCCCCAGACAGGGAAACATATCGATTCACATGTGTTCCCCGGCAGGATGAATACCCGTGACAATATCGCGCCGTTCAAAGTTACCGAAGGTATGCTTTTCATGATGGGCGATAATCGTGACAATTCCAATGATTCGCGGTTCTGGGGACTTTTGCCGGAAGAAAACATCAAAGGGAAAGCGCTGTTTTTGTATTGGAGTGTCGATAAGCATATACCGGTTTTTGGCAAAGATGCTTCTGCATCAAATCTGGTTCGCAGAATACGCTGGAACAGGATGTTAGATAAGATACAGTAGTCAGGATAACTCAGTTCAGTTGAAGTAAAAGGCAAAAAATACAGTTGTAACATGTTCTGAAGAAAATACTCCTTTATCAGCCTTCCTAATTCAATTTTCTCCATTCCAATTAATCACCTTTTCCGGAATATTTCAATTGTACATGTTTTTTTTATTTGTATTAGCTGTGTTTTAAATGAATATTAAATTATGGAATTTTAAGATACCGGTTTTTGTTATATGTTGTCTCAGATATTATCAATATCACATGAACGTTGTAAGGAGAATCTTTATGAAAACTTCCTGGAAAATTTTCCACTATCTATTGTATGTAGTAATTATATCAATGATCCTGATATCGGTAATGACTTTTAATACCTCTGTTTCTTATGCCACAGGTTGGAAAGCGGGAGTATCATCAGTAATAATTACTCCCGATAAACCGGTCTGGATGGCTGGTTACGGAAACCGTGACAAACCGTCCGAGGGCAAAATCCATGACATCCATGTAAAAGCGCTGGCTTTCGAGGATCCTGATGGTAACCGCGCAGTCATCGTGACAGCCGACCTCATTTCGGTGATGTTGGATTTTTCAAACAGGGTAGCAAAGACTATAGAAAATCGTTATGGTTTACCCCGTGAAAATATTCTGTTCAATACATCCCATACTCACTGCGGACCGGAAAGTCGGCTTCCTCTGCTCTTTTATATTCCCGTTGAAAAGGGAGGCAGGATCGAGGAATATGTTCAATGGCTGGAAACGAAGTATGTGGAAGCGGTCAGCGCAGCAATTACGGATTTGAAACCGGCACAGATACAATTCACCAGCATCAATCCGGTTCCGTTTGCTGTCAGCCGAAGACTGCCATCCCCCGAGGGGATATTATACCGGTCGGGGCCATCCTCTTATTATACCGGCGGGCTAAGGGATGATACTGTGCCTGTGTTGAGCGTAAAGAGCGCAGACGGCACAATTCGGGCGATTTTATTTGGATATGCATGCCATCCTATCACGTTAAATATCTACAAATTCTGCGGAGATTATCCCGGCTTTGCACAGCAGTATATCGAGGAGGCTTATCCCGGTGCGACAGCGTTATTCGTTCAGGGATGCGCCGGGCAGCTTGTCCCTAATGCACGGTTCCAACTCGAATACGCCATGGGACATGGAAGAGCTCTTGCCGATGCGGTAACCAAAGCGCTCGAAGGAGAACAGATGCCGGTAACCGGCCATATCGCAGGTGCGTATGAAGAGGTAATATGCGATCATGAACCGCTGCCAGACCGCAAAGTTTTTGAGGGAAACCTGAATTCGAAGAATGTTGTGGAACGCCGTCAGGCAGCGTACTTTCTGAAAAAAATGGACAATAACGAACCAATTAATGAATCCGTGCCGTGTCCTTTACAGGTGTTACGACTCGGTGATGAAGTATTATTAGTCGGCCTCTTTGGTGAACCGGTTGTTGAATATGCTGTCAGATTCAAATCTGAAAATCTTACCTATAAATTCATATGGGTTGCCGGATACTGTAATGACGGCCTCGGTTATCTTCCCACATGGCAGATTCAACGGGAGGGCGGTTACGAAGGCGGCGACGCAATGAGGCATATGCCGTTCACCGGGCCTTACACCGAGACCGTTGAAAAACGCGTGGTTGATGGTGTACGAAAACTTGTTGAGAATGTTTCAGAATGATCTGTTCATGTATAATTTTATCAATAATAGAAAAAATATGCGGAGAAGGAAGGGGCGAGTGTACATGAAGACTAATGGTAGATTACCAAGCCTTTATAAGATTAGTTTGTTTGTACTTTATCTTTTTGGTGTGGGGATTATTTTCATATCTTCACCCAAGGCATCCGAATGGAAGGCAGGATTGTCCACAGCAGTTGTGACCCCAGAAGAACCTTTATGGATGGGGGGTTACGGTGCCCGTGCGAAACCATCAGAGGGGAAAATACATGATCTTTATGTGAAAGCCCTGGCTCTTGAGGGACCAGAGGGAAACCGGGTAGTGATTGTAACTGCGGATATCCTCGGGGTTCCGATAGATTTTACCAACAGCGTATATCAGGAGATTCATAAACGTTATGGTCTTCCCCGTGAGGCACTGTTGTTAAATACATCCCACACACACTGCGGCCCTGCGATTCCGTTATTTAAACTCTCATTGTATAATATGTCTGAAGATGATAAAAAAAAGGTTGATGGTTATGTACATTGGCTGGAAATGAAATATATTGAGGTTATTAGTGACGCACTCGGGAATATGAAAACCGTCGTATTAAGCTTTTCAAGCGGAAATCCCACACCGTTTGCCGTAAGCCGGCGTTATCCGACCCCGGAGGGTATCGTTTACCGGTCGGGGCCCTCTACATACTATACGGGTGGCCCGAGAGATGATATTGTTCCGGTCCTGAAAATAGCAGACACCGTGGGTAATATCAAAGCTATTCTCTTTGGTTATGCCTGCCATCCCATTACCCTGTCCGGTTATGAATTCTGCGGTGATTACCCCGGTTTTGCGCAGCAATATATCGAGGAGGCTTATCCCGGTGCAACGGCATTGTTTATTCAGGGTTGTTCGGGACAACTGGTTCCCAATGCACGGTTTCAGGTAGAATATGCAATGGGGCATGGGAGAGCGTTGGCTGATGCCGTTAAAAAAGCTCTTGATGGTGAACAGATTCCGATAAATAGTACGTTAAATTGTGCTTACGATGAAGTTATACTTGATTTTGTGCCGCCTCCCGACCGGAAAGTAATCGAAGAAAATGCGAAATCAGATAATGAAAGTGTAAAAAGTAAAGCCACATATTTTCTGGATTTGTTGAATAATAATAAAGCTATCGAAACAACACTGCCGTGTCCGCTTCATGTGATCCGATTTGGGCAGGAATTACTCTTTATAGGTCTCAGCGGGGAACCGGTTGCCGGGTATTCCGTAAAGTTTAAATCGGAGTTTCTGACACATAAGTTTGTCTGGATTGCAGGTTTCTGCGATTATGATTTCGGATATTTACCTACATGGAAAGTTCTTAAAGAAGGCGGGTACGAGGGCGGTGAATTGTTTGAAAGGGCAACGCATTTTCCCGGTCCCTTTACCGAAACCGTAGAGAAGCGTGTGGTTGACGGTGTGCACAGGCTTGTTGAAAACGTTTCGGAATAAAATATTTATACAATGCATAAGGATGAATGTATGGAGAAAAATAAACTGGGTGACAGACGATATTTTTTAAAGACACTTTCGCTCTCCGGGCTTGTATTTTCAGGCATCGAGGGTTTTTCATGTGCACAGGATAGAACAGGTACGGCAGTAAAGACCAAACATTGGGATGTGATAGTTATCGGCGGCGGTCCCGGCGGTGTCCCCGCTGCTGTTGCTGCGGCTCGCGGTGGCGCAAGAGTACTTCTTGTCGAAGCTTATGGCTTTCTGGGTGGTATGGCTACATCTGCGCTTGTTCTTCCCTACATGAAGTATTCTGCCGGAGGCAAATATATTGTACGGGGTTTGTTCGAAGATTTTCTCGACCGTATGGAAGAACACGGCGCCATTAAAAAAATGAAACATACCGAAGAGGAACAGGTACGGCTCAATACATTTACAACAGATCTGGAGGACCGTGCGCACTTCGATGACGAGCCGATGAAATGGGTGCTCGATCGTTTTGTCGCCGATTCCGGAGCGGATGTTCTTTTGCATACGAATGCTGTCGGTGTATTAAAGGAAGATAGTACGATAAAAGCCGTACGGGTTTTCCATAAAGGTGGTATCGAGGACCTCAGCGCTGATATTTTCATCGACTCCACCGGAGACGGCGATATCGCCGCATGGGCCGGGGCTCAGGTCGAAATAGGCCGCGATTTGGATAATGCCTGCCAGCCGATGACCACATCGTTCCGTATGGCGAGAGTGAATTTTGAACGTCTCCCAAACGGGAAAGAAATCAACCGTCTGTTCGAGACGGCGAAAAAAAACGGAGAAATAACCAATCCGCGCGAAAATGTACTTAAATTCCACACCGTACATGAAGATGTCATGCATTTCAATTCCACCCGTGTTGTAGGTAAAACATCTCTGAACGGATGGGATATGACAGATGCTGAAATCGAGGGAAGACGGCAGGTTGACGAACTCGTGAAATTCCTGAAAAAGTATGTCAGCGGTTTCGAGGATGCCTATTTGATGAAAACCGGTACGCAAATCGGGATTCGTGAATCACGAAGGATTATGGGTAACTATATATTAACAGCCGATGATGTAATCAAAGGACGCAAATTCGATGACGGTGTCGCATGCGGTTCCTACGCCATCGATATTCACAATCCGACAGGAACAGGGACCCAAATGCATTACCTTGATTGGGGTATATACTATAATATACCATACCGCTGTCTTGTTCCGACAGGACTACAGAATCTCATCGTAGCGAGCCGATGCATTTCTGCGACTCATGAAGCTCATTCATCACTCCGGGTTATGCCGACTGTATGGGCCGTCGGGCATGCAGGAGGTACGGCGGGAGCACAATGTATAAAAGGTAAAACAATACCGGCATCGGTTGATATTGCAGAATTGAGGAAAAAGCTGATTCAGGAGGGTGCAGTTATATAAGTCATAGCTCAATGTTTCAAAATGATTGCCAATGTATCAAACTGGTATGTTCCAGTAAGACAATAAAACAATACTGTTCGTTCTTTGAAATCTCCTATGTGATTGATATGCAATAAGTTATGGATGTTGATATTTTTTTGGCACAGCGTTTGCTAAATTAACATGCCAGAAAGCATTAAACAGTTAATTCACAGGGCGCTGGAGATCAATGAAATATCTCAGGCATCCTAAATTAAACAAAATTTTTCAAGGAGGTTTCACAATGTTTCGCAGGAACGAAAAAGGCTTCACGCTGGTCGAGCTCATGATCGTTGTCGTTATTATCGGTATTCTCGCTTCGATCGCTATTCCCAAATTCTCAAGTTTAATCGGTAAAACCAAAGCTAGCGAAGCCAAACAGATTCTTGGTCAGATTGTTCAGGGTGAAAAAACCTATTATTTCACAAGCGATGCATATATAACATTTGCCCCCGGTGCCGACTGCCCGGAAATCGGATTCTCGCAGCCTGATGGCGCTCGTTTCGACTATGAATTCGATGCTCCCACGACTACAGCAACAGCAACAGAAAACGTCGATGTTAATGGTGACGGTGACCTTACCGACGGTTTAACACTTCAAATCGTAGCCGGTGCTGCAGATGTTCAGGATAATCTTGATGACGGTAATACCATTCTTACCTGGTAATTCTGACTAAAAGACTCAAAGAAAATAAAAAAAGACCGGTAACAAAACCGGTCTTTTTTTATGCATAAATCTACAACTGGCCGTTAACATTCCATAAAGGCTTCCTCGGCAGCTTTTATGGAAGTTTTTATAGCATCCTCATCGTGCATCAGCGATATAAACATTGCTTCGAATTGGGATGGCGGCAATAGTACTCCGCGATTTAACATACCCCTGAAGAACCGTGAGAATTTAATTGTATCGCTCCGGGATGCACTTGACAAATCGGTTACCGGCCCTGAGGTGAAAAATACCGTAAGCATCGAACCGACTCTGTTTATCGTTATTGAAATACCGGCATTTTTCGCTGCCTGAAGGAGGCCTTGTTCAAGCATTTTTCCGCTGTTTTCAAGCCGGGTATACACCTCCGCATTGTCGATAAGGTTAAGAGTTGCAAGGCCTGCTGCTACTGCAAGCGGATTTCCCGAAAGAGTTCCTGCCTGATAAACCGGTCCTAATGGCGCAAGACATTTCATAATATCAGCTTTACCGCCATACACACCGACAGGTAAGCCACCGCCGACAATCTTTCCGAGCGTTGTCAAATCGGGTGTTATATCGTATAATTCCTGTGCGCCGCCTCTTGCAAGTCTGAATCCGGTCATAACCTCGTCAAAAATGAGCACAATTCCCGATTTCGCGATTAGTTTTTTAAGTCCTTGCAGAAAGCCGGATAATGGGGGGACAGTTCCCATGTTTCCGACAACCGGTTCAACTATAATAGCCGCGATTTCATTCTTATTAGCTTGGATGAGTTTTTGTACCGATTCGAGATTGTTGTATTCTGCCACGAGCGTGTCAGACGCAATTCCATGTGTGATTCCTGCACTGTCCGGCACTCCGAGCGTCAATGCACCTGATCCTGCCTTGATAAGGAAGCTGTCGCCATGACCGTGATAACTTCCGGCAAACTTAATGATTTTACTTCGGCCAGTATAACCGCGTGCAAGACGTACCGCGCTCATGGTTGCCTCGGTTCCCGAATTAACCATACGCAGCAATTCAATAGAGGGCACCATACTTCGGATTTTCTCGGCGATTTGAATTTCCGCTTCAGTCGAAACACCGAAACTTGTCCCGGATTGTGCTGTTCCGGTAACAGCGGCAATGACCTCAGGATGAGCATGGCCGGCAATCATGGGGCCCCATGATCCGATATAGTCGATATACCGGTTACCATCGGCATCCCATATATGGCATCCTTCCGCACGGGTTACAAACAGAGGATCGCCACCGACGGATTTAAAAGCACGAGCCGGAGAATTGACTCCACCGACGATTGACATTCCTGCACGGTCATAAAGCGCCCGGGATGCATCGTATGTAAACAAACTCATAGAATTTCTCCTTGTCTAATTCTTACAGGTAACCTTATCCGGGATAATTTAATAAAAACTTACGAGTCGTGTAAGTATTGGAATCGGTAATAGTTGTTATTATGATTTAACAGGAATATGCAGGCAGTTTGGTTCTTCTCTGAGATGATGGCCATGCTGATAATATGCCCGAGCCCGGCATCCTCCGCAAACAGCCCAGTATTCACACTCCCCGCATTTACCCTGGTATTGTCCCTTGTTACGGACGTCAGAGAATAAATCAGAAAACTCATAAATTGACTTGAAGTCATAGTTGTTATTGCGAAGATTACCGGCTTCAAGTTCGAGAAAACCGCACAATTGCACCACGCCCCTGTGAGATATGAATACAAAACCCTGTCCGCCGAGACAGCCACGTGTCATAGTAAACCTATGATGTTTTGAATTTTTCTCGATTTCGAAATTTCCGATTTTATCAGCGGATACAATGTTTCGTTTAAACTCACGGACGATCCTGCTGTAATGTGGGCTGCATGTCGGCTTGATTTCAATTGGGGAGGAGTTAGCTATTTCCGCAATACGGTACAGCGCCGATTCATATTCCTCCGGTGAAAGCGCACAATCGGATAATGCTTTGCCACGTCCCATCGGTACGAGAAGGAACGGATGAAATCCCACCGCACCAAGTGAAACCGCTTTATCATGAATGCTATCGAGCTCGTCGATATTGAGAGTGGTTAATGTGCTGTTAATCTGGAACTCAAGCCCCTGGGCACGAGCCTCACCGATGCCTTTTATTGCCGCTTCGAATGCGCCGGGTACTCCACGGAAGCTGTCGTGAGTTTGCACGTCTGCACCATCAAGGCTCAGGCTGATACGGGCAACACCTGAATCTATTAGTTTTTTTACGGTGTCACGTGTTAACAGTTGGCCACAGGTAGCAAGAACAGTTCTCATACCAATTGAACTTGAGTATGCCGCTATATCGAAAACATCATTTCGTGTCAGCGGTTCACCACCGGTAATTATTAAAATCGGTCTGGCAAAAGAAGCGATATTATCCAGAATTTTTTTTATTTCGGACAGCGATAATTCATCGGGATAGGTTATTTTATGCGAATCTCCGCGGCAGTGTTTACACGAAAGATGGCATGTACGGGTTATTTCAAGCGCTACGAGTCTGAGTTTCGGAACATTCATGCAAGTTTCCTCGCTGCAGTCCGGGCGAAATATGTTAGTATCATATCTGCTCCCGCACGTTTAATTGCGATCAGGCTTTCCATCATGACCGTGTCAAAATCGAGCCATCCGTTGCGGGCTGCTGCGTGAATCATGGCATATTCACCGCTGACCTGATAAGCTGCAAGGGGAAGACAGTACTGATTTCTGGCTTCACGAATGATATCGAGATAGGGCATCGCAGGTTTAACCATGATTATATCCGCACCTTCTTCGATATCGAGAGCAATTTCCCTCATAGCTTCCAGCCGATTAGCAGGGTCCATCTGATATGATCGCCTGTCACCGAACTGCGGCGGCGATTCAGCCGCATCTCTGAACGGGCCGTAGAATCCCGATGCAAATTTTGCTGAATAGGCCATAATAGGGATGTGATCATACCTATTGTCGTCAAGAACGTTTCTGATTACTCCGATACGGCCGTCCATCATATCCGACGGCGCTATGATATCAGCTCCGGCACGGGCATAAGCCAGGCTCGCTTTCGCGAGTAACTCAAGTGTGGGATCGTTATCGACTTCACCATTTTTAATGATACCGCAATGACCGTGGTCAGTATATTCGCACATACATACATCGGTTACAACGACGAGATCCGGGCATTCCGATTTCAAAGCCCTGACAGCCCTGGGAATAATACCGTTTTCATCATAAGCTCCGGTTCCGGTTGCATCTTTATAATCGGGAATACCAAAAAGCATTATAGCTCTGATACCCTCCGATAAAGCAGCCTTTCCATTCTCGACAAGCACATCGATAGACATCTGTGATACTCCCGGCATCGATGATATCTCACGACTTATCCCTGTTCCGTTCCTTACAAAGTACGGTAGAATAAAATCATCCGGCGACAGCGATGTCTCTCTGACCATTGTACGAAGCTGAGGAGTACGGCGTAATCGTCTCAGCCGTGTTACCGGGAATCCCATGTTTCATCCTCCATGAAATATATCATAGATGTTTTCTTGAGTTCTTTTTCAGTTTTCAGGGCAAGCATTTCGGCATTTGGCGCTGCTGTTTTCATACTATGCAATAATTCAATCAGTTCATTGTCAGATTTTGCATGTAACATGGTGTATAGTCCATAGGGCCAATCGTCACAGGATATTCTACGGTAACAATGGCTCACTTGACGCATTTTCGAAAATGTTATTCCCAGCATATCGATATGTTCGTCTTTCCAGACCGCCATGCAGTTGGATGAAAATCCGGCGTTTTTATGGTTGAGACGCGCTCCGAATCTTCGGATAATGCCAGTTTCAATCCAGTCGCTGATAGTATCGATAATGGCCGATTCATGAAGTTTGGTTCTATTGGCAATCAGTTCAAATGGATTTTTGACGATTGGGAAACCTTTCTGAAGTTCTCTGATAAGGTCTTTGTCAGAATCGCTGAGGTTAATATCAATGTAGGATTTTCCAATATTTCGGCATTTTGCATGTTCCGCGTCAAATACTGCATTGATTTTGTAAACCTTCATCGCCGGGAGATTCAAAACCACCGATACCCCGGAAAATAGTTTTACCCGGTCAATAATGATATTAATAATTGTTTTATTCAAAGCCGTTATGGTGAACCACAGATTGAATTCATGGTTCCGGAGATAACAATGAGTGATTTCCCGAATATCCAGCATAACTTGTACAAGCTCTTCAATGTGGTTTGTATCGATTTTAACTGCAATAAGTGTCGATACATAACCGATATTACCTGCATCGAAAACAGGGCCGAACTCTCTGATCAAACCATTTTTTTTGAGTGAATCAATCGACTCAATAACTTCATCTTCAGTCCAGTCAATACTGTTGCCGACGGATACAAACGGTCTTGTCGTTATTGGGAAGTCTGATTGTATCACCGCGAGTAATTTCTGATTTCTGGCGGATAGATTCATTGAAAAATTTCACTCGATTCCGATTTCAGCATCGGTAAGGTAACATGCCGGATCCGGAGCCCATAAATCACCGGTTACCGCTTCGGCTCGCGCCCGGAAATTCCCTCCGCAGATATCCAGATAACGGCATTGAGAGCATCTGCCGGTCACATATTGTTTTTTATTCTTCAGTTTCATGAGAAAATCGTTGTGTTTGTTCGTCCAGATTTCTCCGAACGGTTTTGTTTGTACATTTCCGAGAATGTGGTTACGCCAGAACTGATCTGGGTGTACGGAACCGTCCCAACCGATTGATGCGACGCCGACACCGGTACTGTTGCCTCCGTTGAAACGGAGTAATTCCAGAACCTTTTTTGCACGATCCGGATTTTCCCGTAAAAGCCGAAGATAGAGATATGGTCCGTCGCAGTGATTGTCAACGGTCAAAACCTCGATTTTTTTACCGTTAGAGTGCAGCGCCGCCGTTCTGTCGATAATATATTCTACGGTATTTCGTGTCGCATCATGGGATAACGCTTCACCAAGAAGGCCTTCACCCCGTCCTGTATACACTAAATGATAAAAACAAACACGAGGTATGTTTTCCTGTTCGAGTAAATCGAATATTTCCGGTACTGCCTCAACGTTACGTTTTGTGACCGTAAAACGGACCCCAGTTTTTATACCGGCATTTGCGGCGATACGCAAACCCTGTATGGTCTGGTCAAAAGCGCCTGTTACTCCGCGAAATCTGTCGTGAATCTCACGGGTTCCATCGAGGCTTATCCCGATGTATGAAAGCCCGATCTGAGCAAGTTCTTCGGCCAGTTGGGAGGTTATCAACGTTCCGTTTGTTGAAATTACCGCCCGCATACCCGATTTAACTGCATGGTCGGCAAGACGAACTATACCGGGATGCAGGAGAGGTTCGCCGCCTGAAAATAAAACAACCGGACTACCGAAGTCGGCAAGATCGTCAATTACATGCAGCAGTTCATCCGTGGACATTTCGCTTGAAGCCAGACCGTCATTTGAACCTGCATAGCAATGAACGCATTTAAGATTACATCGTTTTGTTATATTTAATATGACCACCGGTCGTTTATCTTCCGAAAACTGCAGCAGATGAGATGGCAACCTGGATGAATGGCGCCCATATCTGAGCACATCGGAAGGTTCAACCGTGTCACAATATAATTTTGAAATTCCTATCAACGTAAATTTTCCTTCCGCCGATATTTAATTAGCGCCTCGATGAGTCCGTCCGTTGTATATTCGGATGCCCTGATTTCAGGCGTTTTATGGTGTTTTTTTATTGTTTTTGTCGTCTGAGGTCCTATGCTTGCAAACACAACCGAGTCAGGTATATCGTTTTCGCTTATTGTTTTAAACAGACCGTCAACCGTCGATGAACTTGTGAATGTTATTATGTCGATTTCTCCATGGGAAATACTATCAATCGTTAAAGGATCGAGCATTTCCGGTTGAGTCGAATAAAAACTTGCTTCATCGACCGATGCTCCGGCCATTCGCAGGCAATCAGGCACTATATTTCTTCCCAAATCAGACCGGACCAGTAAAAATCTTTTGGCCGCCACATCAGTCTTTTCCATGATTGCTTCGACCATGCCTTCTGCAATATACGTCTCGGCTTTAATATTGACATCCAATCCATATTTTGCACATGCGCCGGCTGTAGCAGGGCCTATCGCTCCTATTAATATTCCATCGAGAGTTTCCGACGCTATATTTTCTTTCTTTAACGCCCTAAAGAAAGATTCGACTCCATTTACGCTGAAAAAAAGTATGCAATGATAGGATTGGATTTTCTGTAAAACCTGTTTGACATTTGGTGTATCGATGGTATCGATAATTTTTATGGTGGGCATAAGAATCGGTTCTGCTCCGAGTTGATGCAATTTATCGGAGAAATTTTTTGATTGGTCGAGGGTCCTTGTCACTCCTATTCGGAGACCTGCGAGTGGCTTGGGATTGTACCACTGAAGAGTTTCATGCAATTGTACGGTTTTTCCGACAATTAACAATGCAGGAGAAGATATATTTACCTGAGAAGCATTTTCACGGATAGTGGCAAGTGTTCCGATCGCTACTTTCTGTGATAATGTGGTTCCCTGTTCGATTAATGCTGCCGGAGTCTCTGATGACAAACCGCCGGCCATGAGTTCATGTATTATTGTATCCAAGTTTCCGACGCCCATAAATACGACAATAGTGTCAACACTCTGCGCCAGATTTCGCCATCGTACCGGATCTTCATTTTTACCATCGGCGCCATGTCCTGTGGCAATACCGACTGATGAAGCATAATCACGGTGCGTCAGAGGGATTCCCGCATATGCCGGAACTGCTGTTAAAGCCGATACGCCGGGAACAATCTCAAAAGGTATTCCTTCTTCTCTCAGACGTTCGGCTTCTTCGCCACCCCTGCCGAAAAGAAAAGGGTCACCCCCTTTCAATCGAACGACTTCAAAACCTTTTTTACCAATTTCAATAAGTATATTAATAATTCCTGTCTGGTTTATTGTATGCTCACCCGAACTTTTCCCCACATCGATAAGTGTGCATTCAGGCTTTGTGTGGGTAAGAAGTGACTTATCGACCAGTCTGTCATAAAGAACAACATCAGCCCGTTTCAGGAGTTCGAGAGCTTTTACAGTTATCAAGCCCGGATCTCCCGGCCCCGCTCCAACAAGATATATCATTTACATATACTCCAAATGGTTTGAAATGACTATTGTTGTCCGCACCTTACGCACCTAAAGTTCTATAAAAAATAAACGAAATTTTTTACCCAGATCAGACGCTGCCAATTTCACATCCTCACGATCTGTGCGGATAGTTTCGGTAATACATCGGTCGTCAAGGTCGCTGTATACGAAACCGGTAAACTCAACTTCTCCAGAGTCGATGCGGGCATAAGAACCTACAGGAGCATGGCACCCCAATCCCAGTGACCCGATAAATGAGCGTTCGGCATCAACGCAAACACGAACATTCATATTTTCAATGTTTTTTGTCAGTGATAAAATTTCATCATCATCTGACCGGCACTCTATACCAAGCGCCCCCTGGCAGGGTGCCGGTACAACAACTTCGGGATCAAAATACTGGGATATCCGTGAATTGAGGCCAAGACGATCCAAACCGGCTGCTGCCAGAATGACAGCGTCAATAGCATCATTTTCATATTTTTTTAACCGGGTTTCTATATTACCCCGTATACCCGTAAACATGATATCCGGTCTGATTTTTTTAAGTTGTACGCGACGGCGGTCACTGCCTGTTGCGATAATGCTGCCAGTCGGAAGTGTATCGATTGAATAATGATCCGCAATCAGAACATCACGGGGATCGATTCTCTCAGGGGTAGCGCCGAGTGTAAGTCCTTCCGGGAGTTGTGACGGCAAGTCTTTCAGACTGTGTACGGCTGCGTCGATTTCTCCGCGCAAAAGTGCACGCTCGATGCTTCTAACAAACGCACCTCTTCCACCAAAGTCAGAAAGAGGAGTCTTAAGGTCTTTGTCACCCTCGGTTTTTATTTTTTTTATCTCTACCGTTAAACCCTGTACTGCGTTTTTGAGCATATCACGGACTTTTTCAGTCTGAATTAAAGCAAGTTTACTGCCTCTGGTTCCCAGAATTATTGATTTAGATTTCATATATTTGGTTGTATTACATAATAATAATTTGTCAGGAAACTAATTTTGAGATATTTTTACTCAAAAAATATCGGATATTACTCATTCATTTTTCTTTTTTAAAAAAACTTCATCGATAACTTCAAGAAGGTGTTCGCAGGAATTATCCGAAGCCGCAGCCCTGACATTGATAATAGGATTATGGAGTATTTTTCTTATCATACGTCTGGAAACCATATCGAGTGTATCAAATGCTTCGGGAGAGATCGTATTTTTTGCTTTATCAAGTTCTTGAAGTCTGATTTTTTCCCACTCCTTTCGGAGGTTCTGAATAACCGGAATAACTTCACGCTCCAAAAGCCATGTACGAAAATTATCAACTTCCTCCAAAATTATCTTTTCTGCCGTTCTCGCCTCGTTTTTACGTTTGTCACGGTTACCGTATATGACATCCTCCAAATCATCGATATTGTACAATAATATGTGGCTGTCGGCCGTTATATCGGGTTCTATATTTCGTGGCACACCGAGATCAATCACAAAAAGCGGTTTAGGGCTTCTTTGAATGATTTCACTTGTTTTCAGGATAGGTTTGCATGCTGCAACCGATGAAATGACAATATCAATGCCGGAGAGTGAACTTGTCAAATCTTCGAAAGGTATTGTTTTGACAGAAAGTCTGTCTGCAAGGTCAACTGCTTTGAAATCGGTCCTGTTGGAAATATAGAGATTGTTAATGCCGGATTTGACTAATCTTATTGCGCATAACTCACCGATTTTACCAGCGCCGATTAACAGAACAGACAAACCTTCGAGACTGACGAATGTTTTTCGTGCAAGTTCCACCGCCGCGTAACTAACCGATACAGCGCCCTCGCCGACAGATGTTTTATGCCGTATTATTTTCCCGACTTTAAAAGCATGATGAAAGAGACGATTGGTCGCGGGACCGGTACATTTAAAATCGCATGCGGTTGAATAGGCGTTTTTAACCTGTCCGAAAATTTGCGGTTCGCCTAAAATCATTGAATCAAGGCCGCTGGCAACTTTAAAAAGATGTTCAAAAACATTTGCACCCCGAAGGTAATAAAAATGGTTGACAAGAGTTTCGTTCTGGCCGGTAAAGTTGAGTATAAAATCGACGATTTGTTTATGGATGTCTTTTTCCGGTTTACTGCTTACCGTGTAAATCTCCGTCCGGTTGCAGGTCGATAGTACCACACACTCATTAACGCCCTCGATAGCGTGAATCCCTTTCAACACATCCCCGATAATGTCGGAAGAAAACGATACTTTTTCGCGAACTTCCACCTCTGCGGTTTTATGGGAAATACCGGTCAGGTAGAAATGAGTTTCTTTAATTCCTGCCATATCCTCTCTTCCCCGGATTTAAAAAAAAGTGCGCGGGTATCTTTTTGCGCAAGCCATGATAGCGCCGCCTGTTTTTTTTCAGCATTACTGTCTTTATGTGATAATACAAATGTTCTCATTTCTCCTGCCGATCTGATATAGTCACCATAGTTTTCCGGAAACAGTTCCTCGAGTTCCTGGCGAATTTGTCCTGAGATTTTAGGACAGCAGCCGCTTGTTGAAATTGCAATCCTGAGAGGTCCCCGTTTAACTGTTGCGCCGGTAAAAAAGTCGCAAAGATCAGGAGTATCCACAACATTGACCAAAATACCGTTTAACCTTGCCGTTTTAGCGATTTCAGTGTTGGTTATATCGTTGTCGGTTGCTGCTATTACCAGAAATGCCCCAACGATATCGTCAGGTTCAAAACGTTTTGTTTTCAGCTTCAAAAACCCGTCTTCCGACAATTCTTTTAACCCATCTGCAGGAGTTTCGGCCACGATAGTAATATCTGCTCTCGCTTCCATAAGATCACAGGCTTTACGCAGCGCTACCGTTCCGCCTCCGACAATAACGCAGGATTTCCCCTTAAGCGCAAGAAATACGGGATACATGAAGCGCTCTGACATTATATACTCAACCTCATATGTACTGATTATTGACAACGGCGGAAGTATGTTATTTTACGAATAATATACATTTCGAAAAATGCCCTGCAACTCAAGTTTTATATGTATTACGAATATAACGATATTCTTTTCTATTATATTTGTCTGTTTTGTATATATGATACTGAACACATTCAGTTGATAACATCATCTCGGAAAAATACCAAACTGATGGATATATGTCAAGTTTTATAGTTGTAGCTGATTCTAACTTCGTTTGATGAGTTTTGTGTTGTTTTTCAAGAATACAACAATAAAATCCGGTATTATTGCCTTTCAACTTTTCAAAATTTAATTTGGCGAATGAAAAAACATCTTGCCTCATACAGTTATTTTTCGTATGAATTGTGTGGTTTTTTAAAAAACCCCGGTATGTCTTGACCGGTATCAAGAAAAATATTCTTCCATAATTTTCTCAGGTATTATGCTGATAACGTCAAAAATCGCACTGTCGGGAAAATTTTAACGAAGAATATAAGAGTTGTAAATAATCTTTATGTATCTTATCAGGAGCAAAAATGACCTTTAAAGCAGTGCATATGATAGCCCGTGGAAGAGTGCAGGGTGTCGGTTTCCGGTTCTTCGTTCGAAAACGTGCAGTACCCTCCGGCGCCAAAGGATGGGTAAAAAACCTGCCAGACGGTGCTGTTGAAATATTCGCCGAGGGTGAAGAAAACCATCTGAAAGACTTTGTGGATGATGTTCAAAAAGGTCCTGTTTTCGGGAATGTTGATGAATTGAGTGTGGATTGGGTAGAGCCGACAAATAAATACACGAGTTTCAATATTGTATTTTAATTTAATCATATAAACGGAGATATTATGGATCTGGGTTCAATCGTACGGGATATTCCTGATTTTCCGAAACCAGGAATTCTCTTTAAAGATATCACCACTCTTCTGAAAAATGCTCAGGCATTATCGGAAACCATTACTCTTCTTACTGCATCTGCAGAAGGTCTTGATATCACAATGGTGGCAGGTATCGAATCACGGGGTTTTATTTTTGGCGCTGCTGTCGCAAAAGAACTGGATGTTGGTTTCGTACCGATCCGAAAACCGGGGAAATTACCTGCCAAAACCATAAGCGAGAGTTATGAACTGGAATATGGTACCGATACTGTGGAAATGCACGCCGATGCATTAAGCAAAAAAGACCGTGTATTGCTCATCGATGATTTGCTTGCGACCGGCGGAACGATGAAAGCTGCGGTTAAACTTGTCGAAAAAACCGGGGCCGAGGTTTCACGAATTGTTTTTGTTATTGAATTAACCTTTCTCAATGGCAGGGATAAATTAGCTGATTATGATGTGATATCCCTGATTTCGTATTGAGCCATATTCTGAAATTTTAACCTTGAATCTTGACATTCCACATTTGAAATATAACTATACGATTGAGGATGCTCTTGCCGCTCTTCGCCGCACGATGCATTTGATCAGATCATCCACGCCGATTACAGCTTTTCCTTTTGACTGCGCTGCATCATCAGATATTCGCACAGGATATATCGACGGGCGGTCTGTACGACGTCTTGTTATAACGCTCCGTGCTCCGGGTTGTGCATGGGTAGCACGCTCCGGAGGATGCACCATGTGCGGCCATTATGCAGGTACGACACGTGGTGTCATGCCCTCGTCTGATGAATATGTGCGACAGTTTCAGCGAGAGCTTGCTCTTTATGATCATCATGATATTGACGTCATATCAATTTACAATTCCGGCTCCATGCTTAATCAGGATGAAGTCGGTTATTCTGCGCTTCACAAAATATTCGAATATATTCATAATCATACGTCGGCAAAAAAAATCGTACTGGAATCCAGAGCTGAATACATCGACAGTACAGTAATTGAAAGCCTGCTCGATATTCTGGGGCCGAAACGAAGATTATCCATCGCAATCGGGCTTGAAACATTTGATGATACAATAAGACTGCTGTGTATAAATAAAGGATGTACAACGGCACAGATAGAGCGGGCAGTCGGATCAGTGAAAGGCCTTGTCGACATTCAATTGTACGTGCTTCTCGGGATGCCGTTTCTGGCTGAACGTGAAGCGCTCGAAAATACGGTCAAATCGTTGCAGTGCGCCCGTAAATTGGGAGCCGATGAAATCCATATCGAACCGCTTACACTCCAGCGTTTTACCCTTGCCGAAATACTGTATCATGAAGGTTTATTACAACTTCCGTCCCTCTATACCCTGTACGAGGCTCTCAGGACTGTAGTCCCCGTGATACAGCCGTATGTAAGCCCGTTTCACCATATGCCCAGACCGGATATCATTCCACAGGGTTGTCCGCGCTGTACGGAGAGGTTGATCGATGGCCTTTTGAATCGTTATAATATCAACAGAAACAGAGAAAACCTTGAATATGAGCCTTGCGTATGTCTGGGAAACTGGAAAAAACGCCTGGAAAAAACTGACGACCGTCCTTTACCGCAGCGCATTATTGATGTACTGGAAAAAGTAAATTTTGGGAATTACGGCATATAATCAGCATTCATTTCAATGTAAGGTATCATTATGAAAATTCGTCGATTTTTGATGGAAGACTGGCTGGCGTCATACAAAGATACATGCCGGTATAATTTGGGTGAAAGCGGAATGCCGGACATAACCGTCGGTGAATTACTCGCACGATGCGGGAAATCACCGGAATCACTTTCGGAAATAGTGCTCAAAGACCATGACACCCGCGGGACGGAATCTTTAAGAAATGTCATAGCTGCGACCTATGGAAAACATATCGGTGCCGAACATATAACAGTCACAACCGGTACAAGCGAAGCCCTTTTTATTCTCTTCAATCTTTTGCTTGAAAAGAGAAAGTCTGTAATCGTTCCCGAACCGGCGTTCCAGGCACTTGTCGATGTACCTGCTGCTCTTGGTGCAGAAAAAAGAACGTATCATTTGACCGATAGTAACGGATTTAATCCTGATCCGGACGAAGTGTGTAGTCTGATAGATGACAATACCGGTATGGTTGTATTGAATACGCCGCATAATCCGTCAGGCAGGATATTATTTCATGATTCTGCACAGGCGATCATTCAGAAAGCGGCGTTTCATGGTGCTTATGTCCTGTCGGATGAACATTATCGCTATCTTCCTCTCAATGGTTCATGGCCGCTCGAAACTTTTGCCGCACCATCCGAAAATGTTATTGCTACCGGCTCGATTACCAAATGTTTCGGGGTAATAGGCCTTCGTATGGGCTGGATTGTAGCACCTGAAAAACTTATCAGGGAGATATGCGATTTCAGGGACTATCTGACACATACCTTATCTCCGGTAAGTGATTATCTTGCTGCCATTGCTCTCGAAAATGCCCGGTCGTTCATCGAACCGGCACTGAAAGTACTCAGACAGAATGCAAAATCCCTTGTCGATATGGTAAAATCCACACCGGGATTATCGCTTGTTCGGCCTGAGGGTGGAATTGTCGCTTTCCCACGGTTTGAGTATAAAATCTCAAGCGCAGAGTTTACTTTAAGGCTGATCAAAGAGTGCGATACTTTTGTACTTCCGGGAAGTTCTTTCGAAACGGAACAACATTTTCGAATCAATTTCGGTCAAAATCCCGAATTATTTGATACTGCTCTTGACCGTATTCATACCTATTGTTCAACGCTGGAATTGCCATGAAAAAAATCGGTTTTGCATATAATCTGAAAAAAACCTCCGCAAAAGATACCGATATACATGCAGAATATGAGACTCAGGAGACTATCGAAACAATTTCCCGTGTGTTATCAGAATTAGGGAACATCATTCAGCTTCCCTGCGACGAACACATAATACAGCGAATTCTCGAAGAAAAACCGGACTGTGTTTTTAATATCGCTGAGGGATGGGGCGGACGTGACCGTGAATCATTCGTGCCGGTTATCTGCAGCATGCTCGATATACCGTACACCGGTTCAGATGCAGTAACGCTCGGTATCACTATGGATAAAGTTCTTTCCAAACAAATAGCCCGTGACGCTGGCTTAAGAACGGCAGACTACATCCTTTGCACTGAGGAACCGGAAGATGTTCCCGATTTCGGATTTCCAGCATTTGTTAAACCGAACTGGGACGGATCGAGCCGTGGAATATCAAAGGATTCGCTGGTACACGACATGAAAACTCTCAGAGAACAGGTAGGGGTGATACTTCATACCTACCGTCAACCGGCGCTTGTGGAACCGTATCTGAATGGTCGGGATTTCTGTGTCGGACTTCTGGGAAACTGTAATCCGCAATTGCTGCAAACCTGTGAGGTTCTGCTCGGTCATGAAGACGGCATACCGTTTTTCAGCTATGAATACAAACGCCGTGACACCGACCGTCTCGATTTTGTTCCTGATATCCCGGAACATGTACTGAGAGAGATGGAAAACATGGCGCAAAAACTGTGGCGAGTTCTGGGCTGCCGTGACTACAGCCGTTTCGATTTCAGAACCGACGGACATGGTGTTCCGTACTTTCTGGAAATAAATGCGTTGCCCGGTCTTTCCCCTGTTTCCGGGATTTTTGTAAGGCAGGCTAAGGCAGCGGGAATATTTTTTGATTTGCTTATAAAAAAAATAATGGAACGAATTATAACCATGTGAGTATGAGAAATATAGGTACGCAACAGCGAAAGTAGAAAAATCACCCTGTCACTTCCACAGTAAAGCTATGCAGTGCGGAGAATCGTAATATCTCCTTTAAAAAAAGGGGTACACAGAGAAGCCGGGGGGATCCGGCAAGAAAAAATAGTACATTCTACTGTGATTTTTTGTCATAAATTGATTAATCAGATAAGGATAGGATATGAATGGATTGCTGGAAACGACACCGTCATTTCTTGAAGGTTCATGGTTTATTGCATATATAAGCGTCTTTTTTGCCGGAGTGCTCACCAGTTTCACACCGTGTGTATATCCTATGATTCCCATTACCATAGGCATTGTCGGCGGACAGGAAAAATCCGGGCATCTTCATTCGTTCATACTCTCTCTCTTCTATGTGATCGGTCTTGCGCTAACATACGGCGGTTTGGGTGTTATTGCTTCACTGACCGGCAATTTCTTCGGTTCAGTAAGCTCAAATCCAATTACTCTTCTGATTGTCGCCAATATCATTATTTTGTTCGGTTTATCGATGCTCGATGTTTTCATGATTCCCATTCCTCAATTTTTTTCCAAAACACACGCCGGTACCAACAAGCACGGTGTCCCCGGAGCTTTTTTTATGGGGCTTGCATCAGGTCTTATCGCTGCGCCCTGCACAACACCTGTCCTCGGAGTACTTATCACCTTTGTAGCAACAAAACAAAACGTTCTCTTTGGCGCAACTCTTCTGATCACCTTCGCTTTCGGTATGAGCATGCTGCTTTTGGTCATCGGAACATTCACCGGCATTGTGACCGCAATTCCGAAATCGGGGATGTGGATGGTCCGGGTAAAAAAAATAATGGGTTATCTGCTCATTATCATGGGTGAGTATTTCCTGATTCAGGCAGGCAAGGTTTGGTAATTTAATAATATTTCTACGAACCATTAAACCTTTTATACTATATATTCATCAAAAGGCTGTGTGAAGCTTTTCCCCCTATTAACCTTTTTAATGAAAGGAGGGTGATATGAACAGACATATTATCCTCATTATCGCTGTAGTTGTGTGTTTGATTATGGTGATACCGGTTGTGGCTCAGCAGTTTGAACGTCCCACTCCGGAAAGCCTGGTTGCGGAAATCGAAAAGGCAGTGAAACTTACTCCGGATCAGAAAACTCAGATTTTGAAAATCTACACTGATGCATCAAATGACCAGCAGGGTGGAAGACGGGGCGGTTTTTTGGGGGGTAGAACAACGGAGGCTGTGGAAAGGGTTCTGAAACCTGAACAGGTTGAAAAATGGCGGGCGTATACACTTCAGCAAAGCATTGACAGAAGAATCAGTCAGATTGACGAGGCAGTCACATTGACTTCAGAACAGAAGACAAAAATTTTACCTGTTATCGAAAAAGAAATTATTTCACGGAATGCTCTTTTTGCTGAGATGCGGTCCCAGGGGGAAAGCGGAGACCGTGAGGCCATGCGGGACAAAATGACGGAAATCAGCAGCGCCACGGACAAGGCTCTCGAATCGATACTGACCAAAGAACAGCTCGAAAAGTATAAAGCAATGCCGAGAGGCAGAAGAAGGCAATAATTCTGTAAATTCATTACACCATTCAATACGGCTATTTACGGGCGGCACACACTTTTAATTATGATATTTTATATCATATAGTTGTGTGCCGTTTTATTTTATTTTTAACCAGATCATGAAGGACGTGAAGAAAAAAAACAGTGATATTGTAAATATTTTCATGAAAATCATGAATCACTTAGAGAATTATTCTTCATTAACTTCATGGTGAATTTTCAGCAGTTTTTAGTTTACAATGAGGTTTTATCGGATCAGCAGCATTTTGGCAGTTGCCTGATATTTTCCCGAAATCAGCCGGGAAAAGTAAATACCCGATGAAACCGGATTACCCAGGGAATCTTTCCCATCCCAGACGAACGAATGAGTTCCGGCAGTCAGGGTATCCGATACAAATTCACGTACTTTCTGCCCCGTGACATTGTAAATGACAAGTGAGGCAAAACCTGATGAGGGTAGGGTGTAGGTGAGTGTCGTGGATGGATTGAACGGATTGGGATGGTTGGGAAATAAAATAAATTCTACTGGTTCTTTTGTTTTTAACACTGATGTCACTGTACTGCCATGATAGCTGTATAATCCATTCGGACCTGCTGACCAAATAATCCCATTTGAGTCAATTTCAACGTCATAGATAACACGTTCATATTGATCTCTATCATCTTTGTGAAGTCTCCAGTATTGATCATTAAAACTCCATAATCCCATAATTGAACCAAACCATTTTGTGTTGTGCTGATCGACAGCGGCTGCATATATCCATTCAATATTTTCTTCTCGGGCGAATGTAGAGTCGTTGATATAATACTGAACTCTTTCGTAATCTGTCCAATTGGCTCCATCAAAACTTCTGATACCGTTAACTTCCGTACCGAACCATTTTATATTGTTATTATCAACGGCAACCGAAAGATAACTATATGGTTCATCATAATCAAAAAAGCTGTTCCATATTTTGCCATCGAAACTTAAAAGTGATCCTTCTCCTACTATCCATAATATACCTTCCTGATCAAGAGCCATGTTACCTGGAATGTCATGGTATTTAGATTGTAGAATCCATTTTTGGTCATCAAAACTGTATGTACCATCAGATGTAACAAACCATTTCAAATTGTATGTATCAACAAAAACCGAAAAAATATCGGTACTATTCCTCCATGATTCATGAATATATGTTGTCCATTCTGTATCATCAAATCTGGATACTCCTCTTTGCTCATAATATTGTAATACGCCAAACCATTTGATATTGTTATGATCGACGGCGACTGCAAATACATCATTCCCGGCAAGGCCGTCATCCGTGGTATATCTGATAAATGAGTTATTTACCGTATTATATTTAACAACGCCGCTGTCTGTTGCACACCAGATATAATCATTTTCTATAGCAATGTCATGTATATACATATTTTCGAGATGTGTTTCCCATAAGTCATCGGTGAAACCGGCAGACCAAAAAAATACTGCAATGACTACGAATGAATATAAGGTTTTCATCATTTGGCAATCCTTAACTATGTCAAATAACACATGGATGCTTCTTCTTAAATGTCATTTAAACTTAAATATATTATTAATGTTTAATTTGTCAAGATCAAATACTAATCAATTGATGTAATAAATAAAGAAAAATAGTATTCGACAAAGGAAATAAAAGTAATATAATATATAGTATCCTATGAATAAAACATAAAACATAAAACATAATAAAACTGTTAATATAATAAAAGGAGGGTATATGGTTCATAAATTGATATTGCTTTGTAGTACAATGGTTTGTTTGTGCGTATAGTACTTAGTGATATAGTGATTATGGTATAGCGCATAAGCAAGTAGCATTTATTTTTAAGGGAGGTTTGAAATGAA
>JAFGMP010000423.1 GCA_016927495.1 Candidatus Latescibacterota bacterium
CAAAAAACTGATGAAATCAACGTTTACTGTCTAAATTGACCGGTCGTTATTTTCAGGTTAATATAATAATAGCTCCGTTTCCACCATGTTTTGGAGGTGCGGTACAATATGAACGAATAAATTTTGCTCCTTCACGACCAAGATATGTCACAATTGTTTCTCTTATCACGCATATACCATCTTCACTGTTATTGCCACGACCGGTAATGATAAGCAATTTCTGTCCGCTGTTTCGCGTTTTAGTCAGAATCATTTTGAGTTTTCGAAGCGCATCACGTTTATTTAAACCATGTAAGTCGACAGTCATATCAAAATCAGTTCTCGGTTTTGACGTATGCTGTTTTTTCTCCCATACAAATCCATCGAATTTTGCTTCATACGGATCATCAGGTATTTTTTTAATTGCTTCGAGGAATAATTCCTTATCATTCATTTTCAAGATTTTCCTTATGAAAATTTTTTGATTCTTGCCATTTCTTCAGCCTTTAAAAATCCGCAAAACCAGTATATCACAGGTGGTACAAGCAGCAGTAAAACAGTGAAAAGATAATGCGGAATAGCCGAATCAATTCTAACGAACAGAGAAACAGCAATCATTAAAGAAGTAACAAAAAACACTACACCTATTCGGTAATATTCGTAACTGACAGTATATATTTTTCTGGAAATGATAAATAATATTATTACCATTGTTGCATATGCAATAACGGTTGTATACGATGCTCCGATAATACCGAATTTGGGTATAAAAATAAAATTCAATCCCAAATTCAGCAAGGCGCCGCTAATTGGCGCTATCGGAAGATATTTGGTCTTTTCCCGGATAAATATTCCCGCTAACATTATAAAATAAAAACCATAGAGGAGATATGCAAGCGCTACAAATGGTATGATACCGGAAAGTGAAACCGGAAATTTGCCTGCAGTGTATTCCCTGAATATTTCCTCACGGAAAAGTGTCATGCCGAGAAACACCATTCCTATAAATATCGAATAATATGTTGCGACTTTCGAAAAAAGTTGCCTGGCATCCGGATTATCCTTTACCGACAGGAAAAAAGGCTGCCATGCCAGTCGGAACGAATTAACGAAAACCATAATACCGACCATGCCGAGTGTATATGACGGAGTATAATATCCTACGGCTGTAGTTCCTTCTGCACCGAAGAAATATGCGATAAGGTAACGGTCTGAAAAATCGATGATTCTCATGAAAAAAAGGGTGAATATCGTCGGCACACCAAACTGAAACAGAATTTTGAAAATTCGAAATGAAAAATTGAATCGGAGATAGTTTCTAAATATAGGAATCAATACGCCAGCAACAAGAATCACCACAATAAGGTTTGTTTCGAAAATGCCTTTCAGGCCTCTTTGCAGATACCATACAACAATAATATTAAGCCCTATCATTAACACAAAACGTAACATAGAAACAAGCGTGAAATAATTCATCCGGTTTTCTGCCCGTAACACCAGAGTCGGATATATCACTACCGTGTCAAATACCAGCACAGCGAAAATGAGGTGGACAATATAGGTATGCGTGGAGTTTTTTGTTATCCAGGAGGAAACCGTGACATCGAAAATCCATGTTCCGGTAAAAAACAGGAATCCCATGAAAAAGGTGAATAATAATGCCGTACTGAAAATGGTAGATTTTTCTTCAGAATATTTTTTATCCATAAAATAACGAAGAAAAGCATTATCAAGACCGAGTGTATAGAAAAGTGTAACAAATCCTGCCGCAGCATAAACAAGAGATCTTGTTCCTATATCATCGGCATCGAGAATTCGCAGATATATGAGAAGGAGAATGAAACCGGTTCCACGGGATATCGTTTCAGATAAACCGTAAATTACGGAATGTTTGAAGAGACGTTTCAGGTGGTCAAACAATCTTACCTCCTGATAACAACCATTTTATCTTTGAACTGTCTGCCGTTTATATCGGTGCCTGTAAAGAAATAAACACCTGAACCAACTGTTTTAAGATTGAAATTCCATCCGTTCCAGACCGCTGAAGCTCCTCCGGCCGGTTCAGTTTCTCCGGACACCAGTTCATTGACAAGATCTCCGTTGAAATTATATATTTTGACGACGCTTATCGGTTCGAGGTTCGGAAACGTAGCCAGCGAATTCGTTCCCCATATTTCGAACGGATTTGGATAGACACGAATATTGGTATCTGAATTTGTTTCTTCCGAACCTAATATAAAAAACTGATTCAATCCGGTATCGGTACCAATCCAGAGAATGTCTCTGTCATTATCATATTTTAAACTGAATATCGTATCGGAAAAAAGGCCGCTGTTATCAACAGTATATTTTCCGACAGTTACATCGTTTGAATCGATTTTAAATAATCCGGCGGTAGTACCGATCCATTTATTATTAAACCGGTCGACTTCAATGGCGCTTACCTCAACTCCCAAACCATCTAAAAGCGAATTCATGTCATCGACTTTCAGACGTTTGCCCGATAACTTTTTGATACGATTAAGCCCGCCTTTTGTTCCTACCCAGACATCACCGTTAAGAGCTGGTTTAACAGCGGTAATTTGCATACTGTGAAGTTCATCATCCAGATTAAGATTAACCACATTCGTATCTGATTTGTCAAAAGGATCATTGCCGACATAAAGTGCCATAAGCCCGTCTTCATAAGTTCCCAGCCATACCCAGCCATCCGCATCGGTTTCGATATTTAAAATTTCCGCTGATGCGAGACCGTCCTTTAGGGGTGAATATGTCGTATGTTTTGATATATCATTCACATCAAAAACAATCGGTCCGGAGTCCGCATTATCTTCAATCAAATGATTTGCGACCCATATATTTCCATGATGATCCTTCGTTACCTCAGAACACACAACAAACCCTTTTCCTCCGGTATATTTAATATACTCAAAGTCAGGATCAATTCTTTGAATTTCAACGTTCTTCCTTTCGGGGTAATCATCATCTGACATTACAAAAAGGCCCCTTCCCCATGTTGCAAGCCACAAATTACCCAGTAGATCAGACTGAACGTCAACTACAAGACGATTTACCCCGACAGCTTCTCCATACTCTGCCCATTCGCCGTCTTCATAACGCATTAATAAATCCCATGTATTCGGATCACGTTTTGTCGTAGTTATCCATAAGACATTCTCAGGAGAGATATCAATATTAACAAATGATGATTTTGTAGGTCCCTCAACAGCCGGAATGATTTGATATCCTTTAGCATTATATTTCCTTAAACCATGATTCGTTGAACCAACCCAGAGTGTACTGTCACTAGTACCATAAACCTTATTAAGTTGAGAAATATTCGTATCATGCAAAAACCAGCTTTTTACCATTTTTCGGTAAAGACCTTTATCTCCTGCAGCCCATCCAAACCCAAAAGCAGAAGAAATATCATTGATCGCGGTAAATGAAATTGCAGTCGGAAGAATTTTATCCTGAACTTCATCATAATATTGAATACCGTCATTTAGGGTTCCGAAAAATATCCTGTCATCATTATATTTTTCATCATTTATCCTTTCCACACACAAATATCGTGAGGTCAGATATATTCGAAAAGTCCAGTTATCGACAACTTCAAGGTCAGGATTATTTACATCGGCAAAAACAATTCCCAACGGCGTACAAACCCATATTTTACCTTTTATTACCTTAACGTCATTTACCGGAGTTTCTGATTTATTTTTTATTAAATTTGTAAATGTTTTCAGCTCTTTCGTGTAAATGTTTATTTTATCGACTCCAAGCGAATGACCGATAAATAAAATGCTGTCTGTGTAGGCAAATATGCTGTTTATCGATATCGCCGGACTGTTCGCCGTATATTCGGGAAACAATATCTCGTTATATTCATCTGTCTCAGGATTAAATCTGACAAGGCCCGCTTCTTTAAAACCAAGAAAAATGTATTCCGATGTAGCGGCAATTGCATGAACGTTATTGCTTAACATTCCATGATTTTTATAATAAAGCTTGTATTCTTCATTTTCCGGATCATAACTGAACATTCCGCCTTTTGATGCACAATACATTTTTCCGTTAAATTCAACCATATCATAGATTGTGTTCATAGGCGGAAAACCTTTCCAGTCAGGATAATCTTCCGCTTCAACAATAGCTGTGGCAGTTAACAGCAAAGATATTACTACGTACATGAAACGTTTCATCGGTTCCTCGCAGAATGTCGAATTCTTAAATATATACATACAACCATGCCTGTCAGGGTAATAAAAAATGAAAAAACGCTAAAAATATTTCCAAATCTCATATAAAACGTTTCCACGTCATTTGGTTTTATTGAAGAAGTGATAGTAGTACGTTCATATGCAGCGGTTTTTTTGACAATCCTACCAAAAGGATCTATTATCATCGATATACCTGTATTAGCACACCGGACAACCGGTTTATGAAATTCTATTGCACGGAGCACTGAAATCATTGCATGCTGTTCCGGAGAAATACGCGGCCCGAACCATACATCATTCGTGACAATGACAATAAATTCAACGCCTTTCTTCACAAAACTTCTTACCAGATCAGGAAATATGGATTCAAAACATATCAGCGTACAGAAGTTCGGTAGATATATTGACGTAAATATTACACGTTCGGTTCCCTCATCCCAGTTTGCCTGTCCGAGATCAATATTCCGTAAAGCGGGGAAAAGATTATCGAGGGGAAATGCTTCGCCAAACGGCACCAAATGAATTTTCCTGTACGCCTGAGGACTATCATCAGGAATGAAATATGCAGCGGAATTCCATGTCTGACCTGTATCGAGATCCATCGATGGTGTACCTGTAACCACAGGCACACCTAACGAATCTACCAGCGACTGCACCATGTTTCTGTATCCGGGTGATTCGAGGAGGTATACCGGCGTGGCGGTTTCCGGCCATACAATCAGATCAGGTTTATTTTTCATTGATTCGATGCTCATTGTTCGGTACAGATTGATATTCCAGTATTCCGATCCGTCGCTCCATTTATCTTCAGGCATAACATTACCCTGAATGAGAGCCACTGTCAGTGATTTTTCATTGTTTTTTCTACCTGTATGAATGACTGTAAGTGAGTACAGTGTCGGTAAAATAATAAAGGCAGAAAGCAGCAGCCATCTACGAATGGTTTTTTTTCTGATCAGCAAATAAACACTGATATTGACCAGTACTACCCATGATGAAACACCATATGCACTGGTTATATCTGCAAACTGTATGAAAAACGGGTATCCGGCCTGAGAATTACCGAGAATCATCCACGGGAATGCAAGTGCATCAAATGACCGTATCCATTCAACTCCGGCAACGGCAAACGGCAGTATTATAAAACCGAAACGTGGGGATACATCATAAATGATTTTACAAATAACAAAAGGTAGCGCATAAAAAAAAGCCAATACGGGAACCGCCAGAATCATACCGATCCATGTAATGTGACGGATCCAGAACAAGGAAAATCCAAGAAACAATAGTCCGTTTACCCATGTCCAGAAAAGAACACGTTTCAGACTACAATTGCGCAGAATGTTAAACAAAGGAACAAGTCCGACAAAAGCGAAATAACCGAGATAATACGGCGGATAAGCACCACAGAGGAATAACGCAGAAAACAGGGCATAAATGAAACCCGCCTTCTTACTCATCGTTTACTTCCTTATTTTGGTTTGTGCCGTCAATTGGTTTTAAAATTCTTTTTCTCCCTTTAAAATAGGCAATGTGGTTATAACCCGCTTCTTTAATGTATTCGGAAACTCTGTCATAATATCTGCCAACCGATTCAGCATTATGAGAGTCGGAACCAACGGTTACAGGTACCCCCTTTGCACAAAGAATCCTGAGAAACTCCAATGAAGGATAAGGCTCCCGTGCAGCGGAATCTATGCCGCTTGTGTTTACCTCGACAGTACAATCCATCGATTTCAGAACTTCGGCAACATGTTCGTACAAACCTGACATATCGTTAGCAGGTCTGTATCCCATACGTTTTATATTGTCGATATGACCGGTAATATCATATAGTCCGGTTTTTGCTGCTTCGATGATTGTATTGAAAAACCGTTCATAAATTCTGTCGATACTGTCGGTTTCGAAAACATGACTGTATTGTTTCTGATCAAACGGCCAACCACCGAGATAATGAATGGAGCCAATTATATAATCAAAAGAATTTTTCTCGATTATATCCCTGATTTCGTCGAGTCTGTCCGTAACCATATCCATTTCACAGCCAAGACGTACAGATATTTGGCTCTCGTAACGAATTTGTAATTCTCTGACACGGTCGATGTAGATTGGCAATTGATCATAACCCATGCAGAACTGTGGTTCGGGCATAACCGGCATATGATCGGAGAAACCGATTTCATCCAGACCGAGTTCGATGGCACGTTCAACGTATGATTCCATACTGCCTTCGGCATGTTTACAGAATGTTGTATGGAGATGATAATCAGGAAGTTTTACTTTCAATAAATTATACCTTAAAATTTTTTATTATTCAACTCAAAGCTTAAAGATGAAAATTTCTTTACTTTATACTCCATTGTTTCAATATCGAATTAAAAGGCTGCCTTGCGATACCTTTCTCAGATATAATGGCTGTAATGTTTGAAAAGGGAGTTACATCAAAAGCAGGATTATAAAATGATACATTTGCCGGGGCAACCTGCATTCCGAAAATTGTGTGAATTTCCATTTCCGACCGTTGCTCGATAGGAATTTTTGCACCTGTAGCTATCGAAAAGTCAAAACTGGTAAGCGGAGCCGCCACATAGAACGGTACATTGTGTTCCTTTGCACAAATTGAAAGCGGATACGTACCGATTTTGTTAGCCGCATCACCATTTGAGGCAATTCTGTCAGCCCCTACGATCACATGGTCAATTTTACCTTCCCTCAGGACTGTTGCAGCCATATTATCACATATTACTGTAACATATATATCGTTTTTTGCAAGCTCCCATGCTGTCAACCGCGCCCCCTGTAATAACGGCCTTGTTTCATCGGCAAAAACGCTGATTTTTTTTCCTGATTCAACAGCGGCATACACTACGCCCAGTGCAGTTCCGTAACCTGAGGTTGCCAGAGCACCGGCATTACAATGTGTAAGGACTGTGTCTCCATCCGATAACAATTCCGCTCCGTGTATCGACAGATTTTTGCATATACGGTAGTCTTCGTGATGAATTTCTTGTGCAATACAAAGCAGAAAATTAATCGGATCTCCTGAATCAAAGGCAGTTTCAAGTTGAGATTCCATTTTGTCAAGAGCGGTAAAAAGATTTACAGCTGTCGGGCGAGTCAAACGCAATTTTTTCATTGAAGAGCGCACAAAATCGATAGAAGTACTTTCTTTCGCTGCAACCACAACACCGTATGAGGCGGCAACACCTATTGCCGGAGCGCCTCTCACTGCAAGTGTTTTTATTGCTTGGCATACTTCGTCGGTTGTCGACAGAATGATATACTTTTCATGTATTGGAAGAAGTCGCTGGTCGATTATTTCAAGCCCGTTTTCGGTCCATTTCAGTGTATTGAATTTCATATTTTTTCCACTCAAAATGAAACCAGAGAACGGAACTCCGTCATTCGCTGTTCAATATCGGTATTTGTTGTATTTTTCAGAGCATTCAGACTGAAATCCTGAACACTGAACGATGCTATCAGTCCGCCGTAAACTATAGCTTTTTTCAAAACAGAAGGAGTAGTCAAATCGGCCATGGCAATATAACCCATCGCTCCTCCTGCATATGAATCACCGGCGCCGGTCGGATCGATGACATTTTCAACGGGATAGGCGGGAACTGTAAAAAACAGATTATCACCGAACAACATGGAACCATGTTCACCTTTTTTAATCACCACATAACGAGGCCCCATTCCCAGGAGTTTACGGGCAGCATTCATAAGATTTGGAGTACCGGCAAGAAGCTGGGCTTCCGAATCATTGATAAACAGTAAATCGATTCGTTGCAATACCTCTTTTAACGCCTGTAAATTATCATTGATATAACATTCCATCGTGTCAAGGGCCACAAGTTTTGGATTTTCAACCTGGTCGAGTACTTTCATCTGTAATTGAGGTCCGATATTACCGAGGAAAACATATGGCGCCCTACGGGCATTATCAGGTAGAACCGGGTCGAATTGAAGGAATACATTGAGTTCGAGGTTGGTTGTCCGTCGCTTGTTCATATCGATTTCGTACTCCCCTGCCCATCTGAATGTTTTTCCGCCACGAATAATGCTGAGTCCATCGAGATTAACCTGTCTGCGTTCAAGAAACTCAATTTCTTCCCTCGGGAAATCATCCCCTACAACACCTACAAGATATACAGGAGCAAATAACGATGCGGCAGCGGAAAAGAAAAGTGATGAACCTCCCGGGGCATTTTTAATTGAACCGTTTTGTGTTACAACATCATCCAACGCTATTGATCCGACCACTACAATACTCATATTTTTATCCTCTATCATCACAGTTAATAATTCGTTTCAATTTCTTTTAAACCTGCATCTTTCCATAGTTTTTCAAGTGAGTAACAAAGACGGGTTTCTTTGTCGAAAACATGCACAACAATATCAACATAATCAAGAAGAATCCATTTTAATGCTGCATATCCTTCAATATGCCAGGGTTTCACGGAGTCCTCGTTTTTCAGTTTTTCCGTTATCTCATCGGCAATGGCTTTGACATGTACCGTTGATGTTCCGGTGGTAATGATAAAGAAATCCGTTATGTTAGAAACATTACGCAAATCCAGAACAATTATATCCTCACCTTTTTTATTTTTTATCAACTCAGTAATGCGATTTACATTTTTTTCCAGATCCTGTGCACTATCCACATTCATTCCTTTGTCTCTTCGTTAAATAACTTCAATGTGTCCCAATCACGGCCGAGTATGACGACCACATCTTCGATTATGTAGGGATTATCGGAACGCTGATCAAGAATATCGGATATACCAATTTTTTTTCCTACAATCTGAGCTTTTTCAAAATCACCTTTACGGTCAACAACAACCGAAACGTTAAAATCATAAGAATCTGCGTTTCCGCCAAGACCATTTACTACATCAAATCCCTCAGATCGAAGTTTTTCAGCACACAGCGCTGCGAGGCCGGCTCTGCCACATCCATTGAGCACAGCAATACGAGTCGAAGTATCAGTTTGTTTATTCGAACTTTCACTTTCCGGATTTTTAATTTTATGTAAAAGACTGATTGAAGCAACCGATAGAATTATTACAGCAACTGATATCGATAGATTGAATTTAACAATTGTGGTCATACCACTTTACTTTACTTTTTGGGAACCATGTATGATAAATAAAAAAGGATGTCATAGCGATGCTATGCATCCTGTTAATAACTTAGTTATGAATACAATTCGGAATTCAAACGCCTATGATCCTTTGAAACCATATTAATACATATAACGATACCAATCGTTTCTTGCGTAACTGCTATATGGACTATAAGGATTATACGAGTTGTAATAATACGGGTTTAAATTACTATAGTCTCGATAAAAGAAACCGATTGTTGTGTTTTTAAATGGTTGGTAGACCAAATCAAAAGAAGGAATAAATACTCTGCCCTCGTCAACATTCGGTTGTCCTGAATACCCGCTGCTGTTACCGAAAAGCTGAGCGGATTGCGACTGGTAAGCCACTTTCACCCGCATAATAAGAGGCATATTGAACCGATATTCCATGGTATTGAGATACATACCCATAAGCGATCCATTACCACCCGTTGATGAAAAGCTCATCATATATTGGTGCTTCATGGTAAACCGTTCGGGATCCAGTAAACTCAATTTTCTGAGACCAAATTCAGGTTTAGCTGGCATCTGAAGTACGCTTTTCCCGGTATTTGATTCGGGAAGAGCAATTGGTTGCGAATTTACCGGTAAAACATATGCCATTACAAAACTCACTATGAGCAATGTCACGATTACGAAATTTTTTTTATCATGCATCTCAGGACCTTTGTTGTCAGTTCCAATTATGTAACCATTTACTAAAATTAACAATAATAAAGATTATCTGTCAAGTACGAAATTCATTCAGATATTATGACGCATAACTGAAAATTAAGTTCATTATTTTTTAACCGCTATTTTATTATTTTTATCAAGAATAATCACCTTAGGCCTAAAGCTTTCAAGTTCTTTTTCACTTACTATAGCATATGTTATAATATGAATTATATCTCCCACATTGCCAAGCCTTGCTGCCGGACCGTTCAGGCCGATGATGCCGGAGCCTTTTTCTCCTGTTATCACATACGTTTCTAATCGTGTTCCGTTATTACAATTAACAACCTGCACACGTTCATTTTCTGCAATATCAGCCTTTTCCAACAGTTGCTCGTCAATCGTAAGACTTCCCTCATATTTGAGATTTACCTGAGTTATCGTTGCATTGTGAATTTTCGATTTTAATACTATTCTTTGCATAATCTCCAACATTTATTTTTGATTAACAGTTATACCCGACATTTTATAACCTTTCCCGACAGTATATAATCTTCCGGGTGCATGAGGATTTACATGTGCTACAATTATTTCACCAAAAAAAATCACATGGTCGCCGGTAGGAAATTCACCTGTAAGCCGGCATTCAAAATTTGCTACTGCATCTTTAATAAGGACACAATCCACCTGTTTTGCCTGAATGACCGATATTCCAGAGTCATTAATTTTGTCGGTATCACGTCCGGATTTGGTGCCAAACAGCAGTGTTTCTTGTGTCTGCAGTTCGGAAGGAAAAGCTATAACGCATTCCTTGGCCGCCCGGAGAACTTCGAGCGAATACCGTCTTATACCTACAGAAAAAGCCATCATCGGCGGGACATTCGATGTCAACATTGTCCAACCCAATGTGATAGGATTAATCCGACCGGAACGATCCCTTGCGAGTACAATGACAACCTGCTCAGGATATTTTCTGATAATTGCTTCCTTAAAAGGACTTTCAACCTGCATACTGATTATCCATTCTTCCCGTTCAGGATTATATTGTCTATCAAACGGGTTTTCCCGAACCATACAGCCACAGCAAGTAATGAAGAATCGCTTATTTTGGTCACAGGTGTCATCCTGTCCTTATCAACAATTTCGATATAATCAATTTTCGCGGCATCCTGTCCGGTTATCACTTCACGGACTTTACCGAGAATTTCTTCCGGTTCGGTAACTCCCGATGCAGCCATTTCACTTGCCATACAAAGAGAACGATACAGTACGGTCGCCTGTTTTCTTTCTTCTCCGCTAAGGTACATATTCCGCGAACTGAGCGCAAGGCCATCCTGTGCCCTGACAATCGAACCCGTCACAATTTTTACTGTCATATTGAGATCGTCAACCATTTTTCTGATAACTGCAAGTTGCTGTGCATCTTTCTGACCGAATACGGCAATATGCGGATCCACGATATTAAACAGCTTGGTGACTACTGTGGTTACACCACGGAAGTGCTCTGGTCGTGAACGGCCGCAAAGTCCTTTTGTAAGTTCTTCAACAGTAATATATGTCGAATATTCACCGGGGTACATTTCTGAAATTTCAGGTGAAAAAATACAATGTGCTCCGGCAGAATCGATCGTCCGCATATCTTTTTCAGGATTTCTCGGATATTTCTTGAAGTCTTCACCGGGGCCGAATTGTGTGGGATTGACAAATACACTTACAACAACATAGTCGGTCATTTCACAGGCAAGCTTAATCAGGCTCACGTGCCCTTCGTGAATGGCACCCATCGTAGGTACAAGCCCTATTTTTGCACCTTCGGCACGTTTTTTCTCAACTAAATGACGAATTTTTTCTATTTCTTTAATTACTTCGATCATACGGTATAGTTTAAATCCAGTATCAAACACAGGTGAAAGAGCCAGAAATTCGATCAACTTCCCCGGTATTATAAAAGACTCGTCGAAAAATATCTTTCCGCTCTGTCCGGCAGTACCGTGACCACATGCTTGCCCGGCCCGAGTTTTTCATGTACTTTAATAGACGCCCAAACATTCGCTCCGGAGGATGTTCCCGCAAGAATTCCTTCCTTACCGGCCAACTTGCGTGTCATAGCTATGGCATCGTCATCGGTTACGGTAATCACCTCATCGATAAGGCTTACATCGAGCACCGGAGGTACAAAACCATCCCCTATTCCCTGTATTACATGCAAACCGGGTTCATGCCCCAAAAGTGCAGCCGAATTAGCCGGTTCAACCGCGACGATATGGATGTTTCTGTTTTTTTCTTTTAAATATTTGCCGACTCCGCCGATTGTTCCGCCGCTGCCGACACCGGCTACGAAAGCATCGATTTTCCCATCAAGATTATTCCATATTTCCGGACCGGTTTGAAGGTAATGTATTTCGGGATTCTGCGGATTTTCAAATTGTCGTACCAGAAAAGAGCCGGGGATGACCGCTGCCAGTTTATTTGCTTTTTCCACCGAACCGGCAATGCTCTCTTCTTTGGAAGTGAGAACGAGTTCGGCTCTCAGTGCTGCAATGATTTTTTTACGTTCTTCGCTCATATCCTCTGGCATGACAATTATCACTTTATACCCTTTGATTTTTCCGACAAATGCTACACCAATACCCGTATTACCGGAAGTAGCTTCAATTATAGTCGAACCGGGTTTTAATTCACCGGTCCGTTCTGCTTCGGAGATAATCCAATTTGCCACACGATCCTTTATCGAGCCGCCGGGATTGAGGAACTCAGCTTTTGCGAATATCGAACCATCGGAAATATGATTCAATCTCAGCATTGGAGTATTCCCCACCAGATCAAGAATATTATTTATAACTTTCACAGATTAATTTTCCCTTAGTTGAATTGTTGATTTTCAAAGTGTCAGTATAGTGTATCTTTCAATAACCCTGGACATTTTTGAGGTCAAGCTGTTCATTTTTTATGAAATCTTCAACTTCGTAAGTGATTACATTTGTTTTATCATCCAGAATTTTCACCGTTTTTATGCCAGCGTTGATGATAAGGCGTGTACAGATTTTGCAAGGCTTTCCACCCTTCACAATTTCCTGTGTGTCAGCTTCAAGACCGACGAGATACAATGTAGAATCAATCATGTCCGTTCGTGCTGCATGGATAATAGCATTCATTTCGGCGTGAACGCTTCTGCAAAGCTCATATCTTTCACCATGGGGTATTCCCGCCTGCTGACGTGGGCAATATCCGAGATCGCTGCAATTCTTTGCCCCTCGAGCAGCGCCGGCATATCCTGTCGAAATAATTTGATCGTTTTTGACGATAACAGCCCCGAACCAGCGGCGCAAACAGGTCGAACGACGTGCTACTTCTCTCGCAATATTGAGGTAATAATGATCTTTATCGGGTCGATTTTTCAATATTCTATAATTCTCGGGTTTAAATTCCTGATAAAATATGTACAGAAATATAACTCTATTGAACATACGTGTCAACGACCAATAACAGCTGGCGATCCCCTATTTTTTCGGAAATACGTAGGAATAAGAAAATAACCATCAACAGTGCTGACGATAAAGATATTTAGGCAGAAGG
>JAFGMP010000424.1 GCA_016927495.1 Candidatus Latescibacterota bacterium
AATATGAAATTAACGTATCTAATTGTCTATAATTTTTTTTCTTGACATATTGCATAATTATTATTAATTTAACTTTAATAAAATGAATAATTTACGGTGGCGTGTGACAGTATTTCAATACTCCGACATTATAAAGCTGTTAAATTTTTTACAGGTGTGAACATTATTTTTGCCTATCATACCAAAGCGCTTTTTTATGTAACACTTTGAAGTCTGATAATGCCCCGTCAGGAGGAATACATGACAACTACTAAAAAAGATTTAGCAGCTAATGTTGCCCGCGAAACAGGATGTAAAAAAAATTTAGCGTCCCAAATGGTTGACTGCGTTTTTGATACTATGCGCGTAAGTCTGATAAAAGGTGATCGTATTGAAATAAGAGGATTTGGTATTTTTCATGTTAAAGATACAAGACCGAAACCCGCTGCACGTAACCCAAAAACAGGCGATATAATTTATGTCCCCGCACGGCGAAAAACTCACTTCAAACCGGGCAAACTACTTAAAGAAGAACTTCACAGACCAAATAAATAATCAAGATTTGTTTAATATAGTATACTTCGGCAATTAAAAGTGCTCAATATTATAAAAACGCACGTTTTTTTTTGCGTTAACGTGCGCCTTTATAACAAGAAATTTACTGTTACCGACCGATGTTACCCATTTTTCCACTTATTTTCGTAATGCTGCATACCACACCATGCTCTCCACATGTAAAGATGGTCAAGAATAACACAGCGGGTCATTGCCTCTATAACAGGATAAATTCGCGGAAGTAATGATGCATCTCTTCTGGTAATGGCTGATAATTTCGAATTCTGCATTGTATCCATGTTTACTGAATTTTGATCGATCGATATTGTCGGAGTTGCTTTAACCGCAACTCTGAGTACTATATCCTGGCCTGTTGAAATACCACCAAGGATACCACCCTGATTATTGGTTCTAAAATCAACTTTCCCATTTTTAACATATGGTTCGTCGTTCCATTCATAGCCGGTCATTTTTGCAGCTTTAAAACCGGCACCTATTTCAAAACCTTTACAAGCGCCGATAGACATGATTGCCTTAGCTAAATCGGCAGATAACTTATCAAATACAGGTTCGCCGAGTCCTGCGGGAACACCCCTGATAATTACTTCTGTTACACCACCGGCAGTATCGCCTTTTTCCCTGATATCGAGGACATCATCAATCATCTTTTTCGCTGCTTCCAGATCAGGACAGTTGATTTCGTTTTTACGGTAATTGGCCTTAACTTCATCGAAAGTCATATCACGTGCCACTATACCATGGCTTTCCCTGGTATATGCAAGAACCTCGATATTTTCCTGTTCGAGAATATATTTGGCAACTGCACCGCCAGCCACTCTGCCGACTGTTTCACGGCCTGAGGCTCTTCCCGCACCACACCAATCGGCATATTCCCCATATTTAACAAAGAAAGTGTATTCGGCATGACCGGGGCGAATTATATCTTTGACCTCACGGTACTGATCTACGTGAATTTTCTGTGTATCGACGTTATAAATTATTAATCCGACAGGAGCGCCGGTGGTTTTACCTTCGAGCATACCGGCAAATATCTGTACTACATCAGTTTCTTTTCTCGGTGAATCAAGAGCGCTTTGCCCGGGTTTACGTTTGTCCAGTTCGCGCTGTATGTATTCCTCAGTCAAAGATAATCCGGCGGGTACCCCATCGACTATAACCGCAAGCCCTTTACCGTAAGATTCACCGCAAGCCGTAATACGGAATATTCTTCCAAATGTGTTACCAAACATATTTTCCCCCAAAGTATGGTTTAAGAATGATTATAATCGATTAAAATGTGCACAATTCGAATTTTTTTTATTCTTTTAATTCTAAGTTAGCGCCAAGTTTTTCCATACTTTTCCAGAAAGTCGGAAACGTAATGCTTACTGCTTCGGCTGTATCGATACTTACCGGTTTTTCAGCAGCCAATCCGGCGACGGAGAGCGCCATTACCACCCGATGATCGGCATATCCATGTACATGTCCACCGGTCAAACCGGTTCCCCTGATTTCCAGGCCATCCGGTAATTCTTTAATATCGGCACCCAGCTTTTGAAGTTCCGTCGCCATTACCCGGATTCGGTCCGTTTCTTTAATCCGTGCCTGTTGAACATTGCGAAGCACCGTTTTTCCTTCAGCAAAACAAGCGCAGGCTGAAAGCATCGGCAGCGCATCGGGTACGGCGTTCATATCCACCTCGATACCCTTGAGTCTGGCGCCCCTTACAGTCACCGAAGCATCTTCCGCCCGTATATCGGCACCCATACCATTCAGGATATTAATCACTTCTTTATCACCCTGAGGATCATTCATATCGAGGCCGTTCAATGTTATTTCACCACCTGCCATAATCCCGGCACAAAGCAGAAACGTCGCTGAAGAAAAATCTCCTGGTACTCTGCGTCTGAAAGGTTTGTAGGCCTGCCCACCTTTAATAACCAATCGCGATATGTTTTCATCGGTTTCAAGTTTTATTTTCTGGGACGCCAGCCAGTCGAGAGTCATATTCACATACGGTTTTTCATTAAGCAGGGTGATTTCGATCTCGGTATCGTTAACGGCAAGCGGACAGGCAAGAAGAAGACTCGATAAGTATTGAGAGCTTACTGCGGCAATCTCTGTACGCCCCCCTTTCATCGCACCTTTTATCATCAGGGGAGCACAGCCGTTTCCACGGGTCGATATTGTTTCGGCGCCAAGTTCGTTAAGTGATTTCAGAAGTGGCGCTGCCGTACGCTTTCTTATCTGATAATCGCCGGTCAATATGGTCCAACCATCCACAAGAGAGGCTGTCCCCATTACCATATAGAGTGTTGTTCCCGAATTGCCTACATCGATGACATTTTGCGGTATGTATGGTTTTCCGCCCGTTCCGGTGATTTTCCATAACCTGTCCTTAAAATCCACATGTGCGCCAAAAGCAGTTATGGCAGTGGCAGCCGAACGGGTATCCAGTGAATCGAGGGGTTCATCGATTATCGATTCACCATCCGCTAAAGCACCAATGATTATTGCACGGATTGTATGAGATTTCGATCCCGGAATATCAATTGTACCGTTCAGCACAGACTTTTTTGAAATTACTTCCATAAGTAACTCTCAATTAATTTTCAATTGCCGTAAAGACAAAGAAACACTCAACTCAGCATGCATTTAATATTAAAAAACCGATTTTCCGTGGATCACAGGGAAATTGCAGATTATATGTTGCTCATTTTATATTAATTCCCGGCGATGTATTATAATATACAAAGTGAAGCCATTTAATGCAAAAATATCATTTCATCAAAAGCATCCGTCGAGTCGTAACCTGTGAATCCTGTTTCAGGGTAACGAAATATATTCCGGATGTCGCCATTTCACCGGCAGTATTATGGCCGTCCCAGATAACCGAATAATTTCCCGCAGATCGAATGTCCGAGAAAAGCGAACGGACATGCTGTCCGAGAATATTATATACATCGATGATTACCGATCCGTTAAATGGCACGGCAAATTCGATACGGGTCGAAGGATTAAACGGATTAGGATAATTACCGGTAATTCCGAAAGAATAAGGAATTGCACCTTCAACTGCGGTCGGATTCACAACCGGTTCTTCGGAAAAAATGACACGGCCGAATTTATCGGGCGCATGAAATCCGCGTTTGTCGGTCTGGTTCCAGCCTGAAAGTTCATTTACCTCATGTGCTGCAGGACCATAATCATAACGATACAAATTCAGTCGCCATGTATCGCTGTCAGCCGGCGGAAAATTCATTGTTGGGGCAGTAAATTCCATCTGATCGAACGGTATAGCACATTCGCACACCCATTTAACATCGGTATCGCTTGCATCATTCAGAGTACCATCAATCCCTGTAGCGACTTTGAGACCTGCCATAGTCCAGCCAGTGTCGGCTTTACCCCCGTCAGAATACGTTTTATTCATAAAATAATCCAATATTACAGCATTTGGACTGAATTCGAGCTCTATGTAGTTCAGGCCGTCACCATCAGGATCAACAAAGAATTCCACCACCTCCTCTTTATAGAGAGGATCATCGTGGTTCTTATATGTCCCGGTTACATAGGGATCCTCACAAATATAGGCAATATACAGATAAGTATCATCCCAGAGCATTTTTGCCTGAGTATTCAATTCCGTTGCAGCGCCGTC
>JAFGMP010000425.1 GCA_016927495.1 Candidatus Latescibacterota bacterium
ATTATCTTTTTACTTGACACAAATCAAAAGTGTCGTTATTTTATTCGATAATCGATTATCGAGTTTCATGAATACATATAAAGGAGATGCCATGCCGGGCCGTAAATCACCGACGTTCACCGAGGTTGAACTTGAATTTATGCACATAATTTGGGACAACGAATCGGTATCGACCGAGGATATGCAGCGAACGCTTCACGAACAGGGCCGTGACCTTTCCGATGGAGCGATTCGTAAGATTCTATCGATTCTTCTGGAGAAAGGCCATCTCACCCGTGAGAAATCGGGAAGAAGCTTTATCTACCGTGCCACAGTGCCGAGGGAACAGGCAGACAGGAACATGGTCAAAGACCTCCTCAGCCGTGCCTTCAGCGGTTCGGTTACCCGTATGGTGGCCACACTGCTCAACAGCCGTGACATAAGCGACAACGACATCCGTGAAATCAAACGTCTGATCGAAAAGCGCGAGAGGGGTGAATAACCATGAATATTACGGGTTTACTCGAATCTCTCGACAGCAGCGGATTTTTGCTGTTCCGGTTTATGGTATCTGTTCTCTGGCAGTCCTCGATAGTGTTCTGCACAGTTTTTTTCGTCACATTTATGCTCAGGCAAAACAGGGCTGCGGTAAGACATGCTGTCTGGATTGTTGCTCTGCTGATGATTCCGGTAATACCGCTGCTGTCGCTGATTTTAACTTCGGTGGGAACACCGCAGGCGCCGCTTCCGGTCATTCCTCAGTATACAGTTCCGGAAAGCACGACAACTGCTGCTCCGATGTATGAAAACATAGATATGCCAGAATTGTATAATACGAACGATATCGTTTATTATGATACGCACGCAGGGAATGTCTCTCCCTCAGAAATACATACTCCAGTGGATATTCAATCCGAATCAATGCCTGAGAACAGTACCTTAAGACGTTTTCACGTTTTAAAATACCCATGGGCATGTCTGTTTGTGTTATACACTTTGGGTGTAATCTTTTTCCTGAGTGTGTTTATGTATGGCAGAATACGCATCAGACGTTGGAAAACCGGCAGCCGTGTTTTAACCGATCCCGATATACTGGATATATTCCGAAAAGCCGCAGGGCTGCTTAATCTGAAAAAAGAATTTATCGTCGCCGAACACAAAAATATTGAAGCACCGCTGACTTTGGGAACTCTTCACACGGTGATTCTTTTGCCCGAGGGATTCAGCGGCACTCTTTCCGCTTTTGATCTCGAATCCATTGCGCTTCATGAACTGGCACATGTCAAACGGCACGATGTATTTACATTGACCTGTATTTCACTGTTACGGTCGGTGCTGTTTTTTCATCCTCTGGTGTGGATTGCGGCCCGTATGGTGACAAACCTTGCAGAGCTTGCTTGCGACGATACCGTCCTGGAAAAGCTGGGTGAACCGGTCTCATACGCAAAAATGCTGACCCGTATCGCCGAACGTCTCCCGAGCCGTGCATTGCAGACCGAACTTGCGGCGGGCTTCCTCATCTCGAAAAGCGCGTTTCTGCGACGGGTCGAAGCCATTCTGTCGGAGCGGAGAGACCATATTCGCAAGCTCTCACGGCTGGCGTTATCGGGCACGGTTGTAATGGTGGTGGTGTCACTTCTGGTGGCGTTTGTATTTCCGCTCGGAGAAAAATCCAAAGCCGGGGTAAAAGAAGCGCAAATCTCGGAAGAAATGGGATCGGGCGAAGATTCAGATTCAGACAATCTGGCAGATGCTGAACAGGGTATATCTGAATCCGGTGAATCAATAGCATTTACTACAGGTACTGTAGACAGCGAACCGGTGACCGTCTCGGGGAAGGTTCTTTTCAAAGGTAGACCGGTGTCAAACGCCGAAGTGTATCTCGACAGCGCACGGGAAAAAGTTGCTGAAACCGGCAGTGACGGCGCTTTTTCATTTGAAATGGATAACTACAGAATACAGGGAAGCGATACATACCGTTCGTATTTGGTTGTGTATAAACCGGATTATGCTGTATCTATCTTCACTTTTTATGACGATGTCGACATAATAAACATTGAAGTTAACCTTGCCATCGGTTCCCGTATTACGGGCATAGTACTGGACACGGATCAATACCCTATAGAAAATGCCCGGATAAATGTTGTGCTGTTACATCCCTTTTTTTATTCCATGAAAATAATGGATTCGGATTTTCCCGGTTTATCAACAATAACCGGTGAAAGGGGATTTTTCTCTCTTGGGAATCTCCCCGCCAGAACAACAATGATGCTTAATATTGTTGCGGATGGCTATGCATTAAAACTGATTACGGGTATTCAGCCCGGCTCGCAAAATCTGAGATTTTTTCTTGAACCGGAAGGTGTAATTCAGGGGAAAATAACTGTTGAACAATCGCGTGAGCCTGTTCAGGGTATCGTGGTTCGTGCCAAGGGAGCTACATCAGGCATGCCTATTGCGGATATGACTGCGACAACCGACTCTAATGGAAATTATACCATCAAAAACCTGTCTGCCGGATTTTATAATGTTTTTATATATGATAATCCCGACTGGACAGTTACTACATTTAAGAATGAACAAGTGCATGCAAACGGGATTACCAAAGATGTAAATTTAACACTCACCAAAGGCGGATATGTAACCGGAAGAATAACCGAAAAGGATTCCGGTGAACCGATTGCTTACCACGAAATATTTTTGCGGGATGCTTCACGGCCTGATGCTCAATATTATTCACATCGAACAATAACCGATACTATGGGTTTTTACCGCTTCAGGGCTGCACCGGGCGAAGCGACAGTTTATACAAGAAGTCCACGGGGATATATGTATGAATCACTTCAGGAAAGAAGAGCTGATGTTTCTGAGGGAAAAACGGTTTCGAAATTAAATTTTGAGTTTGTGAAGGGGATTGAAGTTGCCGGATTTATCCATGATTCAAGGGGACAACCGGTTGGGGATGCAGAAATCACAGTAAAACCTGCTCCGGTCAATGGACATCCCCGGTTTGACTCCCGGAGTATGAGCAGATCAGACAAAAACGGAACATTTTTGATTTCGGGTTTCGAATCAGGTGAAGAGTTGATTATCTATGCGGAACATAACGAAAAGAAATTGCGAGGTGAAAGTACCTTCACGTTTGAAACCGGTTCCGTAGCCGATATCACACTTGATCCCTACGAGACCGCAGATGTGCAGGGCAGAGTTCTCGATCCTGATGGCGAATTCATTTCAGGGGCGGAAATAAAATTATCGACTGAGATTAAAGGTGAACATGCTTTTAAGATGTGGACCGCTTCATACACAAATGCAGCCGGACATTATCTTGTCAAAGATTTGATTATTGGTGATGAAGATCTGTACGCTATTTCGGCTGAAGCCGAGGGATTTGAAAACGGGAGTGTTGAACTTCCAAAGCTTAACCCCGGTATGAATGAACTCGAAAATATTACGCTCGAACCGAAAAAAGCCGGACGATGGCTGGA
>JAFGMP010000426.1 GCA_016927495.1 Candidatus Latescibacterota bacterium
TAAAACGGTAATACTGTTTTAAAATTTCTTTTTATATGTAACCCCGTTTATTCTATAATTATTTTAGAATCATGCTCGATATGTACTGTTTTCTTTGAGTTGTCAGGTAAAGTTATGGTTATAGAGACGCGATAACCTTCGGGTGTAATTTCCATAACAGGTCCGTTTCTGAGGACATCTGTTTTAATGAATGTATAACCGAGTTCTTTTAAGTCATTTGCCCAGCGTTCATTCTGCATTTTGAAATCACGCTGTGCATAGTAGATACTATGCAACTCACGGCGTGCCGGAATTGTAGGATCGGGTTTGATGACATCCGTTCCCATCGCCGCTGTTGAAAACTGTACATAACCGAACATTTCGGGGCAGTGCATGTTACAGACTCCCTGATCGGACCATGACCAGTTATCACAGGGTATCGGCCCCGGCCTTCTGCTGAGTTTGTATGCGTTATTCGAAACATCCTGTGTTGTGTCTTCTGAAGTAACAATTTCAAAAGGCCACTCAACCCGAGAGAAATTAACACGCCATAAATCACCATGACGGGGAGGACAGGATTTATGTGCATATTCGGCGAGTACCGTCCAGGGAATAGCGATCTCGATCGACCAGCCGCTATCGGTGTCCCTCGGATCGTTAATAGTGCCGTCAACATAAACAGCGGATTTAAGGCCGTCTATATTCCATGCATGATTTCCCGAACCACCGTCCCTGTACGCTTTCTTTAAAAAGAGATCCCATGCGATATTGAGTGGACTCATTTCAAGCTCGTAATACTCCTGATTGTCTCCATTGGGATCAATGAATACCTCGATGTCGTTTTCCTTGCATACTATCTGATCGCGAAATACGAGAGTACCCCATACATGCGGTTCTTCCATGTCCACTGCGAAGTAGAAATAATAATCATCCCAGAGCATCTTCGCGCGTGTTTTGAACCGCGGAATCGGTTGAAGATTCCCTTCGATGTCTCTGAAATAATTAGTCCAGGGCGCTTGTTTCCATGATGTTTCATCGATTTTACCGTCAATTTCGATTGAACCGTAAGTCCGGTAGCAGATATAGTGCTCCTGATTTACAGTCTTCATGTGCTGCCAGCGCTCAAAATCGGGAACCTGTGCATAAATTACAGTTGATATGATAAGCGCACAAACAGCAGAAAACATACTATTTAAAAGCCGACCACGGTTAAAAATTTTCATATTCATTCTACCTCCTTTGCTGTGTTAAAAAAAAGTAAACAGTTTTTATTGGACAAGACAATATTTAATATTGCACACTCGGATTCTTCCTACGACAAGCTCAGGTAGCTTGAATAAGTAATCGATCATCATGGTTATTCGATTTCAATTTTTGAATCCTGCAAAATATGTATTGTCTGGTTTTTCCCCCCGGGCAGTTTGACCGTAACAGAAACTTTGTAGCCATCCTGGGTGAGTGTTATCTCAGGAGCAGAAACCAGGCTTTCATGGTTAAGATTATACAGACGAAGTTCATCGAGAGTCTTTGCATACCGTTTATACCGTTGAAAAAAGCTGCGCTGCGAATAATAAACCTCATGGAGGATCGATCTTGCCGGTTCAGTCGGGTCAGGTTTGAAGCTGACTGTTCCCGGTTTCGCGGTGGAAAATTGCACATATCCCCATTTTTCCGGGCAGTGCATATTGATAACACCCTGAGGCGACCATACCCAGTTTTCGCATCGGGCGTCTTTAGCTTTCTCCACCGTACTTTCCCCGTCTTTTCGTAAATTAGTGATCAGCATGATTTCAGGCAGATATTCGACTCGTGAAAAGTTCACACGCCATATGTCGCCATCTTTGGGAGGTGATGCTTTATGAGCATATTCGGCAAGAACTTTCCAGGGTATGGCGAATTCCACCTGCCAGCCGCTGTCATTATCCTTCGGGTCGTTTATGGTGCCGTTTACGGTCACTGCGGTCTTTAAACCCGGAATCTCCCAATCGTTGGTAGCGGGACCACCGTCTTTATAGGGCTTTTTAAGAAACAAATCCCATTCGGTATTGAAAGCATTGATTTCGATTTCATAGTATTCGTGATTATCGCTGTTGGGATCAATGAATATCTCAAAATCATTGTCGTAAAAGATAACCGCATCATGCGCGGTGAGTGTGGCCCATACATGAGGATCCTGTATATCGGCGCCCACATAAAAAAAGGTGTCGTCCCAGAGCATCTTAGCCTGTGTACGGAGACGGGGCGGGAGTTTCACATCGCCTTCGATATCAACAAAATAATCGGTCCATTCGGCATATTCCCAGGATTCATCGTCAAGTTTGCCATCAATGACAATCGGTTTTTCGGCACGGTGGCAGACATAGCCTTTCGGGACAATCGACCGCATATTCCTCCATCCGTCGCGGCCCTGTGCTTCGGTTATATCGACATAGCCAAATAAAAACAAAATCATCATCAAAAAATTGATTGAGAGTATACGTCTGAAAAGTTTTTTAACAGCAACTTTTACTTTCCCGTTTTTCATGATGCCCCCGCTTTTGTTTATTTTGATTGTCTCATCAACCGGTAATTCATCATTTAACACTCAGGAAATAATATATTCGTAAATTCTTAATGTCTACATTTTTTTCAATATAATTCGTGAACAACTAAAAATAAAATGGAGAAAAGTATGTTGCCACAATAAATAATAGATAAAATTAAAACAATATTATATAAATAATGCTTGACAAATACATAATTATTATTACATTATTTATTAAATAATGACTCATTTTCATTACATCATAATGTATCTCGATTTTACCAAATGGAGGATAATATGAAAAGTGAAACCAAAGAACAACGTTTCAGGCGTGTGGTCGAAAAGCGGGTACAGCGTGTTCTGGACAGCATTCGAAGCCTGTCGCACTGCTCCAACAAAAGGATGTACGCATGGAATACGGATCAACTGTCTAAAATCTGGAATGCTATCGACAAAGAATTGAAACAATGTAAAACAAGCTACGAAAGCGCTGAGCCTGAGGAATTCCGGTTATGATGTTTTTAATACGTTATCAACCTGTGGGAGGCAGTTATGGAACTTTATAAGACAATTCCGTATCAATGTGATAATCTTGATTACGAAATCAGAGTGCTCTATGAAAATGCACTGATCAATGTGGTTGCTTTTCGTGACAATCACCCGGCAAACGGTTTCAGGTATATGGTGAAGATCCCAAAGAAATTGGATGTTTTAACAATACTGCAAAAAAATCCGTTGCATGAACTAATTGAAATGGCAAAACGGGACATACAGGAAAAGCGGTGGGATAGACTAATGAGTACTACGATTGAAAGTTAAAACTTAATAATCAAAATCGTCTGCTTTTTGAGGGTGTCACGATGAGCATCCGTGAGTGAGATTATTATCGTCTAATTTAAGACTAACCAATCCTTTTTTACAGTTATTTATCGGTAATACCCAATATGTCGGGTAGTGAATCCTGAGAAAGTATCGCCTCACTGTTCTCATTTTCTGAAATCAACATTCAACAAATCTCCATTTAGAACCGGCACTTTAAAAGGAAAACTCCAATTAGTATTTGGAGAAACTGTAAAAATATCGTTATTTTGCCTATTCCGTGTCGGAAGAATAATTTCATGAAATGTTTTCCGTATTCAATAACCGGGTAAACCTGTATACTCTCTTTTCAAAGGAATGTCCTGTGCATGTAATTCGTGTCCCACTTATAGTTCTATGTTTTATCATACTTAACACGGTCGCGGAAGCTCAGATAACCGCAAAGCTCATCGATTCCCAAATCAGGCTTGATGGTGTACTCACTGAGAAAGTTTGGGAGTCCGCCGATGTTGTCTCCGACTTCACTCAGCGTGAACTTTCAGAGGGAGAACCGGCTACCGAGCGAACGGAGGTTCGTATCGTCTATAACGAAGACTATCTTTATGTTGGTGTGAAGTGTTTCGACAGCGAGCCGGACAAAATATTGCACCGTGAGCTGAAATGGGATACAGGCCTGAACAATGACGACAGGTTTATTGTGGCATTCGACACATATCACGACAAACGTATGGGATTCGCTTTTGCAACCAATGCCAACGGCGCCCGTGACGATGCAACCTTTCTGAGCGATAAAGATCCCAATTCACAGTGGGATGGCATCTGGGAGGTGGCATCGAGGATCACCGAATACGGCTGGTCGTGCGAGTTCGAAATTCCGTTCAAAACGCTGCGTTTTCCCACCACAGAAAAGCAGGAATGGGGAATCAACTTCATACGGTATATTCAGCGTAAACATGAAGAGATTCTCTGGCGCGGATGGCGACGGGAAGAAGGGCCAACCCATCTGGCCAGCGCAGGAACCATAATTATCCCCGGAAAAATCAATCCCGGTCATCAGCTCGATATCACTCCCTATGTACTCGCGGGCGCTGAAAAGGAACGGACAAAGAGTGCGGACGATGTTGTTAGGTACGGCATCGACCTCAAATACGGTATCACCTCGAACATGACACTCGATCTTACCACAAAAACTGATTTTGCCCAGATCGAGAGCGACAAGGATGTCATCAATCTGACCCGATATCCCATCCAGTATCCCGAAAAACGCGACTTTTTTCTGGAGGGGCTTGAAACCTTCGAATTCACTCAGGGTGGTACACGACTCTTTTATTCCCGCAATATCGGTATCGATCCGGTCACTCGTGAGGGAATACCCATCCTCGGCGGTGCAAAACTTACACAAAAACAGGGCGGTTACCGTCTGGGAGTTATGACCATCCAGACCGAGGATGAGGGAGGATTCCCCTCGACTAATTATTCGGTCGTACGGGTGCGTAAGGATGTATTCGATCAATCCTACATAGGCTTTATCGGCACAAGCGTTCTGGATACCAAAGACCACGACAATCAGCTCGCAGCCATGGATTTCGGTTATCGCACCGATAAATTCATGGGCAAACGGAATCTCGATATTCAGGGTTATCTCGCCGCATCCTCCGACGACGGCCTCCGTCATGACAATATGGCCGGAAGAATCTATCTGTCTTATCCTAACGATCTGATCAACTGGTATGGCCTCTACCATACCCTCGACGATAATTTCAGGCCCGGTGTCGGCTTCGCAAGTCGAGTGGGGATCAAAAATTATATCTGGTTTCTCACCGTTTCACCGCGTCCGAACATCCCGGGGATCAAAAAACTTGTATTCAAACCCTTTGACATTAATTACACTACAGATATGGACGGAGTTCTCGAAACCCGTAACGAAGAAATCCGGCCTCTCGGTATACAATTCAAGTCCGGCGACAACGTCGATTTCAAAGTCTGGAGCAAATACGATTTTGTCGATCAGACCAATGGCTGGAATATCTTCGGGGATACGGTGATTCCCAAAGGCACCTACACCTGGTGGTACTATGATATTCAGTATACAGGAAGCCGTAACCGGGCTGTAGCGCTGGATTTCCAGACCAATTTCGGCGATCATTACAGTGGACGGAGAACCTATTACGATACTTCACTGTCATTCAAGCGGACGAAGAATATCGCACTTTCTGCCGATATGACTTACAACCACATCACCATCGGAAACAACGAGTTCAGAACTCGTGAATACGGAGGTCGGATGGGAATTGATTTCAGCACACGTCTCTCTTCCTCAATTTTCGTGCAATGGAACAACAGGACCAAAGAAGTCATCACAAATTTTCGTATCCATTATATTCCACGTGTTGGAAGCGATATCTACATTGTCTACAACCATCAACTTGAGGAAGAATTCGACTACCGGACAAAACAGAACGCTGCCATGCTGAAGGTGAATTATACGTACCGGTTGTAAGAGAAGTGCGGGAATCGTAAATTGTCAAACCGAATGATATGTATTATTTACATCAAGTAAATTATGAGGCTTTTTTTTGAAAGTTATCGTTACGGGAAGCAGCGGGATGCTTGCAGGTGATCTTATCCCTGAATTGGAACAATCGGGAATCGATGTTGTTCGTTACGATCTCCCGGTATATGATATTACCAACTATGAAAGGTCATCGAAACAAATACATTCCGACAGTCCCTCTATGATCATTAATTGCGCGGCATATACTGCTGTTGATAAAGCTGAAACGGAATCTCAAAAAGCGTATGCCGTTAATCGTGACGGCGCGAAAAATCTGGCCGTTATCTGTAATAAATCCGGCATACCGCTTATTCACATATCGACCGATTATGTGTTCGATGGCCGAACAAGTCAGCCGTACCGGGAAACCGACAAAACCAACCCCCTCAATGTATACGGCAAGAGCAAATGGGAGGGGGAAGAGGCAGTTCGGTCGGCTTTACCGGAACATCTGATACTTCGGACAGCCTGGCTGTATGGTGTTCACGGCAGCAATTTTGCGAAAACGATACTGCAACTGGCTCGTGAAAAGGAGGTATTACGGATAGTCAACGATCAGTTCGGATGTCCGACATGGACAGGTGATCTGGCTTATGCAATAAAAGACATTATTCATGCGCTTGACAAAATATCCGATAATAAATTATGGGGTACATACCATGTCTGTGCAACAGGAAAAACAACATGGTATGGTTTTGCCTGTGCAATCTTTGATGAAGCCCGCAACCATGAAAAACTATCCGTGCGGGAGGTCATACCGATCACCTCAAAAGAGTATCCGCAATCTGCAAATCGTCCACCTATGTCAGCGCTCGATACCGGAAAGCTGACGCAGACATTCGCAATACATCCACTGAAATGGCAGGAAGGCCTGAAAAGAATGCTTGAATGTTATTACGGAGAAAATTAAACATTTCATCCAATTATCCATTTCGTTTAAACTGCTGAGATAACATGTTAAATGGAAAATTATACACCGGTCAAAACAGTACCTTTAAAATTTTAAAATATTTTCAACATCTTTGAATATACTTGCACAATTCACAGAATCGGTTTATTATTAAATCAATCCATACTTTAGTACCAAACTAATTTCCAATACATTCATTTGTCAGAAGTTACCCCATAACCTGGAGGGAAAATGAAAATTTTACCTGCTATTTTTATGTTGATTATTATTGTAAGCATTCATCCTGTATCAGCAGAACCATGGACTAAATCTGTGGATGCAAATATTACGATGACACAGTATTCCTACACCGACAACTGGGCGGGTGGAGAAGCCGGAGCAATGGCCTGGACATTCTTCTCGAATTCGCTGGCAGAAAAACAAATCAATGATATGATCAATAATAAAAATACATTGAAATTGCTTTTCGGCCAGACACATAATCAGGATAAAGACACTAAAAAATGGGGTAAACCGGATAAATCAAACGATCTGATAGACTTTGAATCGGTGTTCCGTTTTAACCTGAAAACATATGTCGATCCATTTGCAGCCCTGAGAATCGAATCCCAGTTTTTCGATACGAGTAACTCTGATAACAAGCGATTATTTAATCCGCTGACATTTACCGAAAGTTTCGGTATTTCAAGAGTAATCATCAAGGAAGAAAAACGGGAATGGTCGGCACGTTTCGGTGCGGGTTTCAGAGAGTTTATTAACCGTGATTTTCTCGATATGCAGACAAACAAAAAAGAAACAAAGACAAGTAATGACGGCGGTTTAATTTTTGTGAACGATTTCAAAACACCGCTTGCTGAAGACCGCATTTTGTTAACGAGTAAGCTAACCGTATTTCAGGCATTATTTTACTCGGAATCGGATAAAATCAAAGGAACTCCCGAAGAAAATTACTGGAAAACAGCCGATATCGAATGGGAAAATATTTTCACAGCCAGTATTACAAAATATCTGATGGTTAATCTTTATACACAACTACTCTATGATAAAGAAATTGCCAGAGGTGGCCGTTTCAAACAGATGTTATCATTGGGATTAACTTATAAGTTATTATAGCCGTATTCTGCCTTTTAATTAAAAGTACTCAAAAATAATTATCGGGAGGAAACAAACATGGGCATGATAAAAGAGTTTAAAGAATTTGCGATAAAAGGAAATGTAATAGACATGGCCGTAGGTATCATTATCGGCGCTGCATTCGGCAAAATAGTATCGTCACTGGTTGCCGATGTGGTAATGCCTCCCATAGGAGCGATTTTAGGTGGAGTCGATTTTTCCGGTTTGGCTTTGACCGTGAAAGCGGCAGCGGGAGATATGCCGGCAGTGGTAATCAGTTATGGAAAATTTATTCAAACTCTTATCGATTTCACAATTATAGCGTTTGCGATATTTATGATGGTTAAGTCGATAAATTCATTAAAGAGAAAGGAAGAAGCATTGCCCACACCACCTCCTGCACCAACAAAAGAAGAAATGCTTCTCACAGAAATTCGGGACTTACTTAAAGCACAGGGGTGAATTATTACCGTCCACAGATTTAATAAGAACGTATTTTAATTCACTTGTTTTTTACTACCGGGACACCGTTTAATAAGCGGTGTCCCATTATCAAACTTTATTTATCGTATGCTATAATTATTTCACCGGCCATGTTTTCGAGATCGATCGATCCTGTCCATTTCGTAACGGTTGTATAATCGACAGTCATATCGAGATGCAACGGGATTACACCGGGTGACAAACCGGTAATTTCGATATAGAAGTCGTAATCGCACATACATCTGCATCGTGAAATACCGTTTTCGGGTTGATCCTTTTCCCTGACAATAATTACTCCGTTTTCCTGAACGGCTGAAATATCATGATCGCCGCAGCAGTTAAGGTTGACTCGTGCGTTGAGTAATTGCAGTGTATTTGTTTCCGGGTCGTATGTCCATGTCAGTGTTTCCGTATCACTGGCCATTGCAGCACTTCTCTTGAATAATCCCGTATCACTCTCAACTTCTCCAGCGCCGTCAAAACCTCCGCATTCGCTTACTATCGATTTCTTCACAGTAAGAGTGTTCCCAGCGGAACACCAGATTGTCGGTTCGTCGTCTGTAATGACTATACCATCGCCATCTGATAAGTTAATGCTGCCCTCCCATTTTGTTACTGTCTCATTATCCACGGTCAACTGCAGCCTGGCTGGAATAACACCTGCATCAATTCCTGAAATATCGATGGCGAAATCATAAACACACATACACAAACACCTGTCTGTTCCATTTACGGGCTGGTCATCTTCGGAAATAACAACAACACCATTTACAGTGGCAGCCGTTATAGCATGCTCACCGCAGCAGTTGAGTACAACACGTGTATTCATAAATTTCAGCGTTCCGGTACTGCTTTCATAGGTCCAGTATAGTCTTTCCGCTTCACAGTATGTTATCGGATCGATATCGAATGAACTGCCGTTATCTGAGATTTTCCCTATGGTGTTAAATCCACCGCACTCGCTGACCGAAGAACCGCTCACGGTAATATCGTCAAGAGTTTGAACCGGAGAGTCCGAATCGCAGGAGAGAAAAACAACGGTTAAAATCGCAGAGAGGAACGTTAAGGCACAATTCTTTGAAAACATTATAAAACCTCATACTTTATACTTACATTCAATAAAACAATTCAATATGTTTGTTTTATTGGAGACGATTTATATATAATCATTCAACATAACCACAAATCATTTATCAAAAATGAAAAGGGCAAGTTTAATCCTATACATGAAATGTGATTGCAGAACACAAAAATAATATAGCAATGATTGTGCCAATGTTTATTCAAAAGAATATATAAACCGTAACTCCTTGTAATTAAAAATATTACCGTGAAAAATGAGAAGTAAAACATTTTATATTCAGAAGATTTGATTTATACAACTTTGTCGAAAGTCAAAAATTAATTATTTATTTAAGTCTCTTATTTTAAAGAATTTACGCTGTTCTTTATCATGGTAAATAATTCGACAGAATTGTCGATATGTTCTATTATGAAAATTTATATGCAGATTCTCAATTTTATTCAGTTACTTAATATTTCCGGATGGTCTCAAGGAGAAAAATAATGACGCGAATAATTATTATGGTTTGTATCGCAATGGTACTTATTGCCAGTCTATGTCATACTGAACCGCGAAGCCCGGTATGTTACCATATTTCATTTGATAATCTGACATTCCTCGATGATTGTTATGTACACCAGTCCGGTCTGAAAACTCCTCAGGAACGCAAACTGGAGCTTGTGGACGGCCGTTTCGGTAAGGCGCTCTATCTCGGTGCTATACCCCTTGTATATGATGACGATAATCTGAGTGGTATCGACCTCGACCTGGTGACCGCGGTTATCTACAATGTCGCCATGGCGCAATCAAAAGGTACCGGATATGATGAGCCGTTTATCTGGGGCACCGGTAAATTACATCCTGCCTACGGCAGTATTGCGTTCTGGGTAAAGGGACCGCTGCGATCTGATATGCTGTTTGAGCAGACATCCTCGGCTTTTGGCCGTCTTGAGAAAGAATTGCTGGAAATACGACTTCTTGATGACGGCTCTATCAGAGCATTTGTGGAAGATACACGTTATACTCAGCATACCATTAAAACTGGCCCGGTATGGAAAGCTGACACATGGATGCATATTGTACTGACATGGGATCGCTTTTCCGGTCTTACACTCTGGGTTAACGGAAAGAATGAAGCATCATCCATGGGAACCGATGCATGGTGGGACAACCAGCGGCCCGGATTGTTTCATATTCCCATGGCTCAGGCCACTTATGATGAATTCTATATATTCGACCATCCGCTCAATCCGCAGGAAATCAAACGCTTGTATCGGTATAATATACCGCCGGACAGCAAAACCGGAACGGTAATTTTCGATACGGCAGCTACCGGTCGTATGAAAACCGCATTTTCTGCAGATACCTCCGGTTTGCCCGTTCTCACTCCATCAACCGGCAAAGCACTTGTATTCAGCCAAATCACACCTCAGCGAATTCATGACGAGGGTATATCGGGCTGGTGGCTGCATGATGGCCGGTATGAATGTGCCTGGCCGCATGAGTACAGTATTTTCACCATTGTGCCCGGTGATGCTGATTTTCACGCTGATAAAGCGGATATTCTTCCACCGTTGTCTGCCGATGTCAACTATGTGACATTAGAGGGCAATCTCGCTGAAGTACAAATCTTTAAAGGTGACCGTTCTGGTTTGTTTGATAAGGCACCCATTATAAATATACCGGCGAACCGGGGATTTTTTCATGGAACTACTATAGAGAGTCTGAAAAATTGGGAACTTCGTATTCCGTTCACCAAATCGTGGGGGACACCGTCGAGATTTGAAGGCGATGATGTTAATCTGCCGCTATCTGGTGACCTGCGCCTTCATGAAATAGGACTTTTTAATGTTTCAGAGCAAGAAATTTTGCCTTTACCGGGGGATGTGAAACTATTTATCGATCCAAAGCCTGTCAAACTCGATGGAGACCGTTATCCGTTTGCTTTAAAGGCTTTGAACCCGGTGTTTGACAGAACAGTCGCAGGGCTATATAAAAATAAAGGGGAAAGTACCGAAAAAAATACTTTCACCATCCCTCCTGCGACAAAACTGAACCTGATCAGTGAAAAATTCATCGGAAAAGCACCGTATGGCAGCATTAATATCGATATGTGGGTGGAATCACCTGTCGAAAATAACGTTTTTCTGGTCATGCTGCTCAATCCGGCGATGCCGTCACAGCTCTGGAGCCATGCGGAAGTACAATTTCGGGGATTTTCAGGCGAACCTCAACAACTGAGGCTTGCCATTAAAGTTGATCCGGTTTTTCTTGTCGACGGAGACAGATTTTGGATTCAAGTCTGCCCTATGGACGGGCTGAATATCATCACCGGTGATCCTGAACGCCCCGCGTCGGTTACACTCCGGCCATGTATGGACTGGGTAAGATCTGAAAATACATGGTCGTTCAGGATAATGCAGCCTGCAATTATGACCTATAGTAAAATGTTCGAATATATGCCGTGGCGGATAACCGGCCGTTTTCCGGATATCAATGCACCTGAAAATTTTAACGGGCCGTTCGATATGGTGTATGCATGGCAGGCGGCGCTTAAAGTTAATCCCGGAGACCGTCTCGGTAACATCTATAAAGAGCTTGTGACAAACAGATACGACAACAACAGCTACCCGCCCGAACAAAAGAAGTTCCCGCGGAAAACCTATGATACACCGGAAAACGCACCCGACTGGGCGATATACTATCGTGACTTTCAGTCATACCGTGACCGGATCATAACCTGGTGGCGTCACAACCAGCGTTCGGACGGCCAGGTGGGAGGCGGATGGAATGACGATACCCTTGTGTTCTCCAGCGATCATGGCCGTGAAGGCGGCTACAGCGACATGATCCTCGACTCGCCGCCTGATGCACAAATTCTTTATAACAAGGTGTTCGACGGCTTCGACAAAACGAATCTGTTCAAAGGCGGATATTGTCGTATAACGCCCATGGACCGTCTGCATAACGGAGATTTTATCCGTGAAAGGTACAAATCGCTTATATATAACCTCGGCGACCCGGGAAGCGCGGTATGGGCAATGGAAGAGGCATGGCATTTGGATAAACCTGAGCAGACACCGGTTAATTACGGCGACGGGTCGGCATTTCTGTTCGGCAAAAATGTTCTCGAATGGTACTGGGGCAGAAAACGAGTCGAAAAACCGTACATACTTGAAAACCGTGAAGCGCTCATAGCAAAGCTCCGCCGTGAATCGGAATCATGGAATGACACCACGTTATGGAGGTTCACCGAAGCGCGGGTTCATACCGATGACCAGTCTCCCTACGGTTCCGATATCATGCACAACCTGCTTAACGGCGGTTTCGGTGTCCGTGAAAAAGCTGATGGCGTTTATTATACGCATGTCGTTATCACTCTCGGTGTGGGATGGCTCGAAGGCGGGGGCGCAGACCTTGCACGGCTTGTGGAATATTCGGGTAATGATGGTCTTAAGATTCACATGTACTCTTTTGATGCTTTTGACCGGAAAGTAACTGCGCGATTGTATCGCCTCGATCCCGGCAAATATACCATTACGCTCCGGGCTGATAGCGACAGCGACGGCAGCTATGAAACCTCAGTTTCGGAACAAAATGTACACATTGACCGATTCGGAAAATTAAAGATCTCCGTACCGTCACAGTCTCCGGTTTTACTTGAAGTAAAACAGATCGAAGCCGATTCTCTCCCCGGAGATCTTCCCGATCTTGCAGTAAGCGAACATTACATTACGAAACAAGGGAACACATTGAGTATAACGGTTCACAATATCGGGTGTGCTCCGTCGGGACAATTTGATGTCACCGTCCTCGATTCGGAAAATAATGTGCTCAAGACAATCAAAGCCGGGCCGCTTGACAGTCCTGAGGATTTCGTGCCGAAAACGGTGAAAGTAAGTATTACAGGTCTGCCCAAACATGATATGTATAGAATCGTTGTTGGCAGAGAAAATAAAATCAGGGAAATATTTAAGGAGAACAATGTTGTGGAGTTATCGTGTAGAGATGAATAATTTTTACTGTATATTATTAAAAGGCTGATAAAGTTAGGTCTGCAATTATCAAAAAGCGTGGGGAAAAAGTTGACATTCAGCGCGATAATAGATATCCCCCTGTCACTTTCGCAGCGATGCTATGCATCAAAGCGATTCGTGACATTTCCCTTACTATCCATTCTCCTTAGTAGTTACTACTTCGAAGGACGAAAGGGGGATTTCCCTATCTCATCAACCGGGTATTATAATCAGACGTTGTTAGTTTTCCCCCTTAACATCAAACGTCCGGGTTATGGTTTCTCCTCTTCTACTTTTAGGAAAGAGGCCGGAGGTGAAAGTTTACCTGGCCGTAACTGTACCGGAGGGTACACCATTTCCCGTCGTAAAACTCTTTTTCGCCCGCGATAAGTCGCACCCGGACAGTGTAATATTTTTAGAGGCTGCTCCCTCAACAGCAAGAAAACTGTTTGTACCCTCAAGCGCTTTACATGCACTGAGCAGAACGTGGGCAGTATCGATAAGCCGTACCACCGGTTCGTCAGAATCGGGTGCATCGGCCTCAAGCCCGTCGATACTCAGTTCCGTCACATCCTCAGCTACTATGGCAGAACGTACGTCGTTATGCTCCGAAATCAAACGAATACCATCCAGAGATACATGTTTCGCATGACGTACATATAATCCGCTCGAAGGCAGGGGTCCTCCGAACATTTTGCTTTCAGGATACTGGGTTTCCACCTCAGGCACTTCTCTTGTTACATCCTCTTTTGTACCGCCACCCGGAGAAATAAACCGTATGTTATCGAGTATCACATTTTCAACAGGATGCCCCGGAATTCCGGTAATGGAAGATGAAACAGGTCCCGCAGCCCGTGCGGTTATATTTGATATGCTCACATTCAGCACCATGCCTACTTCCGGTTCGGGAGCACTGGCAGTGTGTTTCCGGGCGCGATTCCCAAGTCTGATAAACAGCGGTGTACCAAAATTTTCGATTGATATGCCGGTAATGACAATCTGGTCCATAATCCCGCCGTCCACAATTTCAAGAGCGAGACCGGCGAGACCCTCGGCACGGCCATAAACGACATCTTTGTCCTTCGATTGTCTCACCACACAGTTTGAAATGGTGATGTTTCTGAATCCGCCGGTTGATTCGGTGCCCATCTTGATGGCGTTGCAATGACTTCCCACAATACAGTTAGTAACCGTCACATTCTCAGTGATATATGGGCTTGTGCTTTTAAACGTGATACCGTCATCATCGGAATCGAATACACAGTCCGAGACAATGAAATCCGAACAGCCGTCGATATCGAGAGAATCATTGTTTCTGTTGCCGTGATTAAAGACACGCACCCCTCTCATACGGACGTTTTCGCATGCAAGATAGTGCTGCAGCCACATCGGAGAACGCGTAAGATAAATATCGGTGACGGAAACATCATGGCAGTTAATCAACCGTATGAGATACGGCCTCGTACGCTCCTTGTAACCGGCTTCCTGAAATTCGGGGCCATGACCATTGCCGTCGATGGTGCCAAATCCTGTGATGCCGATATTTTGAAGATTCTCACCGTAGATAAGGCTCCGGCAGACATAGTTATCCGTGTACGATTTTATTGCGGGTTCGGTCACAGGGTAATCGCTCAGGCGCGGTGAACCGAGGAGTGTTGCTCCCCGCATAAGACGAAGAGTGACATTACTTTTCATAAAAATTGTGCCGGACAGGTAAATCCCCGGAGGAAACTGAACCTCCCCCCCGTTTTCGGAACAGACATCGATAGCCTTCTGGATTGGCTGTGTATTAATGGTAACGCCATCGCCTTTGGCTCCGTACGACAGGATATTAAAGACACCATTTTCGGCATATTGACCGGACACATTTCCGCATAAACAGAAAATAAGTGTTGTAAATACCGTCAGGCTCCATATAGCATGTTTTTTCAATGAGTTTAATTTTTTCAACGGATACCTCCCTCGAACAGGTACGTTTTGATATGTTTAATCACAGATAATATCAGGTTTATAAGTCAGCAGTGTCAATGAATGTATATACTTTAAAATGTCAGCGTAATGACATGATACGATTCGTACATTATGAAATCAATATTAATGTTTATCAGACTTACGGTCAGGATTTCGTTGAATGAATTTATAATTTGGTCATACAAACAGATCTGCCACTTCAGACATATGCCCCTGTATATTAAACCCTATTACATACAGAATAATCCGTTATTTTTTCTTGACGTGCCGTGACAATCTAAGGATAAAAGGTATCGAGCCGAATGCAAGAAATGCGGCAATTCTGTAAGTAGTCTCGAGTCCCAGCGTATCGCCGAGTCTGCCAACCAGCACTACCGGGACGGATCCGACAAGAAATGTCAGCATCATATATATTCCGTTTACGAACGACGGATGTTCGGTATCAATATCCTGTACCAGCGCAAGCAGAACCGGATTTGACGCAAACAGGGTAAATCCGAGTATAATAAGCAGCGGGATGGTGAAAATTCCGTTCACACTCATGAATATCAGCATAAGAACCGGAGTGATTGTCAGCAGAATAATGAGGGACGGTATCCTGCCGAACCTGTCCGAAATGGTGCCGCAGCATAATGTTCCCGCCGCACCTGCAAACTGCACTATCGACAGTGATATACCGCTGACCCACAGTGACGAGCCGCGTGAGGTCATGAATGTGGGGAGAAAGAATGTCAGCGCAGCAACCATCGATGCCCTGAAAAATACAACAAAAGTTATATTGGTGAAAAATGGCAAAAGATGTATGAATGTCTGCCTGATTCCGATATTGATTTTTCGGTTTTTGAAATTATCCGAAACCCTGATGTTTTTAAATTTAAGATACAGAATAAGTGAAGATACGATACCGAACGGTATCAGACGATATGTGCCCTCGAGCCCCCACAGCGATACAGCGCCGAGTATGGTCAGCGGACCGAGGGTTCGGGCAAGTTCTCCGCCTAACATGAAATAACTCATGCCTTTACCGATACGATCCCCGGCGATGTGTTTTATCATAACCGGAGCGGGAACATGAAACATCGTTGCGCTGATCCCCATCAAAAAACACAGAATCATCAAAACCGCATAATGTGGGGCTAACCCCAGCAGACTCATAACGGTTGCAGTCAGCGCCGGCGCTATTATGACAAAATAGCGGACACTGATTTTATCGGCGAGGATACCGACAAAGGGATTTAACAGCGAAGGGAGCCGTTGAATGACAGAAAGTAAACCTGCAACAGTGTATGAGATACCGTGTTTGTTTATCAGAAGCGGTAAAATCGGAGCTAAAAATGAAGAATAGACATCATGTAAAAGATGAGCAAAGGATATAAGTATTACGTTTCCGGATTGAAATTGTTCTTTCTCTTCCATATATCGCAGGCTTTATCGGGCTTTATATAGTAAAAAACTATATGGGATTGTCGGTTAATAAAAAAACGCACAAGCGGATAATTAATTGTGTGTGGATAATATATTACATTGAAACTTTGTATGCCAACAAAAGGGCTCACCGGATCTCGATAATTAAACCTGGTATGCAATAAACTAAGTTCCAATCCCCAATACTGCCGCTCCCTTAATGTTTCAGATACTATTTGACCTGCCGGAGCAAGCGTGATACTGTTGTCCATGAGTTCCGGGGGATCATCTTTTGAATTGCTTGCCCAAACAGCTCCGAGTTCAAGAGCATGCCTGCGATGACTTTCGCAAATCCTTACACGAATCCTGATATAATCCGGACTTTCATGTATGTGTCAATTTTACCGTTCAATTCATGGTTTAAAAACCGATAATTCAGTCCAGTTTCTTATATCAGCGCCGCCCTCAAGCTCCGTATGGTTAACACTCACCCTGCCTACACGGACTTCAGTACCGTCTGCATCGTGGTAACTGTAACCGTTCTGGTGAATCACATAGCGGACGCCATCAACCTTACCCAGATACAGAACAACGTGCCAGTTAAAACCGCATACGGTGATACCCGGCGGGCATTCGTCGAGATACCGGTATTTAATATTTTTCGGAGTATCTGCGGGAAATATCGTAACATGGTCAGCCGAGTACAATTCATAGGTAGTCCACCGAGGCATACAAATCCCGAATGTTCTGAAAACCGCCCTGATAGTACCAACACAATCCCGTTCATGATCGGTACCACCCCAACCGTAGGGACGGTTGAGGAGTTTGAAAATGGTTGTTATGACATTACGTTGTGTGTAAGGCTGAAATCCGATACTGACATCGGCATCGGGTTTTATCCACCCGTTCGCCGATTCAAGTGAACCGTCCTCTCGGCGGTATGGTACCTGCACCCTATATCCTTCACCAGTTGAATCAACAAGTCTGAGCCTTGCGCCCATATAAAAATCGGTAATCCAGGTTTTGAATTCTCTGTCGGCATATATTGGGACTTTATGAGCAGTTGCCACGACAAAATTTTCTGATTCAGCCAGATATTTTATCTGCTTAACTGACCCGACGGCGACGTTTCCGGCAGATACCCAGCCAAGTGAGTATTCCGACCTGACATAATACCAGTCGCTATCCCTTGTCCGGTGAAGTATTGCGACCGGCATCCCTGTTTCGAGAATTGCGTTTTGAAAACGATCGAGCCAGCCATATTGATTGGGATAAACCAGTTCAAAAGAGGGTGCGACACGGTTGAGCGTATGTTTCACAATAATACCATATTCCGGCACAATAGTTTCGGGTATCGAATCTTCATCGAGTGTTTCGATCAGCCGCTGTTTCGACTGCGCCGGATAGGGTAGATGACGTCTATCCCAGAATTGAGCGTTTTCGATATAGTCATGAATAGTTTTCATCCACACACGGAGGCTGTCACCGGGCATTGACTCTATGGTAAGCGGAAATATCCGGTAATAATGAATACCCATAAAATTGCCGTCTTTTAAAACCGGATCGAAAGTTATCGTCTTACCGTTGATATCTTTCCAGTCAAGCGTTCTCGATCGGTTTTTTTTGTCGAGTTCTTTTATCTGGTCAGGGGTCATTATCAAACGGTCAGGATCGCCGGTAATACGGGATATCCAGAATTCGGGATGCTGCATCTCGTCGGTTGCCGGAGGAACGATATCAGGGGCGGCTATAAGCTTAGGTAATTCTTCCGCATCAATAGTTGTATAAGAGAGATGAAACATCAAACTAATTGAAACAAGACAGACAATTATTTTCATGATATGTTCCCTGGTTTTTGAGGTTGATTTCCACAACATATAGAAATATAAAAAATTAGAATCGTAGTTCAACAGAAAATAATAAAAAGAAAAACGGTTAATACAATATAATTAAAATGATAATAATTAGTGGTGTCTGAGAGTTTAGAGAAAAGTGTTAATGACACTTTCAAACATCTTTAGGTAGAATATGGGATAGTCGATTGTATTAATCAGAAAGTTGTGCCGATTTTTTAATCATTTCAACAATTTTTTTTCTTTCGGTTTGTTCGATTTCCGGAGTATATGCAGCAGAATAATAAATGGTACCCTTGCATTTCTGAGGTAAATATTCCTCGCAGGCCAGATTGAAAACAAATTCTTTAACATTTTCCGCTTCACCTGCTTCTATAACATACCAGGATTTACCTTCATTGCACCAGATTACGTACACCCCCGGTTTTTCCATCAATGCCTGTGGCGAGGTATAAAATCCATCAAACTGACATCCCCATTTTTTCAAATTCATAGTTGTTACCCTTCCAATTCAAAAAATCAAGGTAAGTCACGGTAGAAATTTGTGATAGTATATAAAGTACTAATGTATAAATGCTATTATGTATGGTAAGATCAATATGTAATAAGATTTTTTTTTTCGCAAGTAAAAAATTAACAGAATAGTATTTAAAATGGTATTTTGCTAAAACTTCATTAAAATCATCGGATAAGTATTACAGATTTTATGTAAAAGGGCTCAGCATATGCTTCAATCAGACTTTACTTTTACTATAATGGTGGATGCATTATTGGATAATGCTGATTTATTGAAACTTTTTATTAATAATTTCGTTGAAAGAGCAGAAGATTCAAATGTTATATATGGTAAATTTATATATGATTTTGTGATATTTGACACAAATTCAGAACTATTTTTGGATTATATTACATTCATAGACAGAAAAACTA
>JAFGMP010000427.1 GCA_016927495.1 Candidatus Latescibacterota bacterium
GATGATGTTTTTGAAGTGATGGATTTTTATAACCACAAAGGCACGAAGGCATAAATAAAATACAATAGTTTACTTATTTAAGAAATTCTTTGCTCATAGATTTTGCTTTACGGGTTTCCTTAATGAGCTTTAATTCCTCAGCAATAATATCCTTGGTTAAGTTATTCTCTACCAGCTTTTTAAATAATAATAATTCTTCATACTCTTCTATCGGAATGTATATAGTCGAATTGCTTTTTTCATTTTTCCCTACTTCCAATCATTATTGTCCGTAAAAAAAATTACAACTTTCTATCACTATTTTAAGAGCAAAGAATAGCCAAAAAATTGCTTTGTATCGATACAAAAATATTGTTATTGTTTCGCGTCCTACGCGACCATATTTTCTCTTTTGGGGTCAAAAAGAAAATATGGAAAAAGAAAAAACCATTCACCCGACAAAATGCTTAATCCTGTTCAACGGGTCTGCTCGCTGAAACGCAAATTCCGTTGTACGTCAGGTTGCGTTTCTTAACGCTCGCATTTACCGTCTCACAGGGCATTTTGAAGGGTGAATTTGTGCCCTCATCATGAGTTACCGGTTATCCCTATTGAAAAGCTCCGAGTGAGTGTTGGTGTTTTGGAAAAAGAAACGCAGCATGTTTGAACCTCCGAAACAGAATGAAGGAGGTGAGTTCTGCGTTTCCCGAAACAGCAAAAAGAACGAGGATTAGAGCTTTTCACGAGGGTGCCTTTTTTTGTTACTTTTTTTGGGCACTCAAAAAAAGTAAGTAGATAGATAAGGATATTTGTAATGTATATGTTCATTTTCCCCGGACAGTTAAGACTTTCAATATTAATGAATCCGGTCATCACTTTAGCTCAACAAATGTATTTAAATTTTCGGCATAAATAAAGAAGCGTAGTTTCAATAAAAATATTTCCCCGCAATAATCTGTGAGATATCATTGACCGTCGTTTCCGTACCTTTGATCGCATCATGAACTCTCTGGTGCCATGGTTCGGGCCCTAATGCCGAACGCCAGGTTTTGATTGCCTCAACATTTTCATTGCCGGCCTGTTTGAGTTTATCGATGTGACTCCTGAGAATGTCCTGGCTTTCGATGGTCGAAAGTTCGTCGGTAGCGACCAAATCTACAATAAGATAGATGGCCTGTGCAAGCTTTACATACGACCGTACCACAGCGGTTTCATGGGCGAGGTATGGATTTTCGAATTGACGGGCTATCGCTGATGCTTTATCGCATGCGGTGATTTTTTTATCGAAAGATTCGGGAGTTGTGTAGTATCTGAACATACCCTCGCCGAGAATCGGCCGTGTGCGTTCATTAACCATCTGTACCGCCTGCCCCCATGAGTAACAGACCGGGAACTCGGAGTCATAGACATCGAACTCGACAGGCCCCATTATTTCGGACCATTCGCCGACAGCTTCAGGATTTTCATAGCCCTCACGGGTTGCCCAGGCAATCGCGAATTCCTTTTCGCTGCGGCCGTTTTTGTTCCATGACCATTCGGCAAGAGCGCTGACATTGAAATCATAGGTTTCTTGAGCCAGATTGCCCCATGCCATCATGCCATAGGCTCCGCTGTATTTGCGTCCAACGAGCTGGCTTACAAAGTCTCTGATGCGGTGTGCCGAACTGCACGGTACTTTGAATTCCGGTGTGTCGACACGGCCATAAGCGCCCAGCGGTACATCGTAATTGGCAATCCACCGTCCCTCAGCAGCATAATGGTCGAACAGCGGATTGATGATCAGGTCACGGGGAAGGTGCGGGACACGTTCGATCCAGTTCGCGCAGCACCGTTCGAGTTTGACTTCTGGGGGCGCCTCCGCACAGACTATATGGTACCGTTCGTTCGTTGTGGTCGAGATGAAGAGTCTGATGGTGAAATCGGGATAGGTCTTACGGGTTTCACGCCATGCATTAACACAGGCCCGCGCCTCAAGCACAAATTGCCCGACAGCGGTGCACTCCCTGCATCCGCACTGTGCGGGACGTTCGCTGAGCCAGCAGCTTACCTCGTCCGCACCCTGTGAGGCAATATCCATCATCCATTCGGTGAGTATTTCTGTGAACAGTGGCTGTGATGTGCAGGGTGCACGGTGCTGGCTGCCGATTTTGTGGGCAAAATATCTTCCCGCAAGAGCGCTGTCACCGACACCCGCCAGTTCGGGGTATTCCCGAAAAAGGCCGTATTCGTGGAGGAAATTGAAATGCATAATGAACGGGAGGTAATTGAAAGCTGACAAACGCGCCTGCATCATGACATCTTTATCGATTGTAGCGCGGTTCTTTTTGCCACGTTCAACAGTCTGAATTGTGGTTCTGACCATTTTCCCGTAATTGAGTTTTTTCGAGGCCATCCAGGGTATGTACACCTCGGGATCGGGGAAATTCCATATTCCTCGTTCCTCCATATCCGGCCAGTCGACAATATCCGCAAGGGGTATGGTTACTTTTTCCGGTGATATAAAAGGTTCGAGCAACTGACAGAGTGTGAGAGCGGCATAGTATATACCTTTGCCGTGAAGAGCGGTGAGGAGAAGGCAGTTCTCACCGTCCGGCTGAATGATGTATGCCTGATCGCTGTTTGGCAGCTTTTTCAATCGATTGAAATTTTTAATGGAATGGCCGTTGAGCTTGCCATCATTGTCAACAGTACCAATAATGATAGAGAATTTCTGGCCTTTTGGCGTTTTACCTGTTTGCTTTTCGAAAAGTTTGTTGAGTTCAGCGGCGGCATTACGTTCGATATCGTTTGCACCATTTCTCACAATAACATATACATCCGCTGGATTCATTGATATATTGCGGTTTATGGATATTTCATGAGGAAGTGGTAAAAGGTGCCTGAGCCATTGGGTTTCTTCCTGTGGTGTCATGCTTACAACCTCGGCGTATAGGAGGGATATTGATATCATAAGGATACAAGAGATCATAATCAAACAACGCATATTGACCACCCTTTGATTGTATGAGAGATTCAATGAATCGAAATTAACTCAATTTACGTACGTATTCACAGCATGATATTTTTTACCCTATTGAAAAGCTTCGAGTGAACAAGTTTTTTCGGAAAAGAAGCGCAGCATGTCTGAACGAATCGAAGATTCGTGAGTTCTGCGGTTCCCGGAAAAAACGCCGTGAACGAGGAAACAGGCTTTTCACGAGGGCGTGTTTTCTTTTGTTACTTTTCTTTGCACGAAGAAAGAAAAGTCATCAAATTTATGAAATATAATTATATACATTGCAAATATTGAGAAATATTGAACACATAGAATCAAGAAATGATTTATTGATTTATTTAAATTGCTTCGTCATTTCTTTCCTCGTGATGACAGATACATCAAATTTTTTTTTATATCATGTATCGATCCGTGAAAATCTGCTTGATCTGCGTATATTCGTGTTCTATTCGTTTTTTTAGCAATATTTCAATTTTATTTTTAGGAAACATTTTTCAAAACGTACCCAATAACCGTACCTCACGTTGCAATTCAATCCCTTTTTGCGTTTTGACCTCATGCTCGATATGTTCGATGATGGAGAGCACATCGCGTGCTGTGGCGTTATTCATATTATTGATAAAATTTGCGTGATTATTCGAGACTTGCGAACCACCGTGGGTGTAACCCTTAAATCCCATTTCGTCGAGCAGTCGACCGACCTGAATATTACGCTCGTAATCGTTTTTGAAAATACAGCCGCAGGAGGGAAACTCGAAATGGCCGCCCTGATCACGTTTTTCCCTGATTGAATCCATACGGTTACGGATGGTTTCAATATTGCCGTTCTCCCATCGGAGGGACATTTCGGTTATGTACCAGCCATCAGCGGCAACACTGTTTATCTTATATGCAAATCCGGCCTCATCCTTATTGAAGATTTTGATGCCTTTTTCGGGGTGTACGGCGGTAAAATCGATGAGCACATCGGAAATGTTGATCATGTCATACCGGGCATTCATCGCAAGCGCTCCGCCGATGGAACCGGGCAGCAGATAGAGAAACTCGAGTCCCGTTTTGCCATTTTCCAGCGCTATTTCTGCTACCCGTGATGTTTCAAGCCCTGCACCGCACATAATACAGTCCCCGAATGTTTTGTATGGATTCATCCCGGTTGTTATAATTACGGCGCCATCCCAGTAACCGTCACCGACAAGCACATTTGAACCTCCGCCGAGTATATAAAAGGGGGTATTTGCTTTTCGAATGGCAACAAAGGTCTCGTATAATTCCATGGTATTTTTCGGAAAATACACATCCCGAGCGACACCGCCGATTTTATAATTGGTATACTGCGCAATCGATATATTTTTCTGGGGCTGAATCATAATTATACCCATCTATTCATATTTCAAGCATGGATGCCAGATGACGCTCCATTTCTTCAAGCTTCTTTTCAGTGTCATAGTAAAAAGTATCCGAAACATTATAGCGGTTCCGGTTTTCCAGCATATCCCTTATGGGAATAATTCTATATGTACGTTTTCCGCCGTCATAGTATTTATACACACGGGTCAGTATTGTCTTAATATCAGAAATTCTGTAATTATTGCAACCGTTTTCCGGTGTCAGTCCGATACAGAATATAACACCGATATCCTCATATCCTTTGTTCATGTTCGACAGAAAATTACCCATCGAATAGATAATGACTTTTTTGCTTTCGTTTTCGGAGGTTACAATTTCATAGGGTTGAACAACATGGGGATGGCTTCCGAGAACAATATCCGCACCCTGATCGAGTATTTTCCTGGCGGCCGAAATCTGGTATTCGGAGGGAAGAGCGCTGTATTCGCGGCCGAAATGAAGGTAGCAGGTTATGCAGTCGGCTCCGGCTTCCCGTGCCCTGATAAAATCCCGTTCCATAAGGTCTGGTTCGATACGGTTGACCATAAACTCTTTGCCCTCGGGAACGTGTATGCCATTGGTGCTGTAAGTGTATGCAAAAAACGCCATATTGACGCCCCTTTTCTTCGATATAAGAACACTTTCTCGATTTTCAGGGGAAGTAAATGTTCCGGTATGTTGCAGGCCGGCCTTGTCAAGTGTATCGATGGTGCCGATGATACCATCCGTACCTCTGTCCATGGCATGATTATTGGCAGTCGAGAGAATGGTGAATCCGGCATCCTTCAGGTTTCCCGCCAAAACTTCAGGCGCGTTGAAGAACGGCCAGGCGGTGTAACCTTTCTCCCATTTGTTGTTGCCAAGGTACAGTTTCGAATCTTTACCCGCGAGACAGGTTTCGAGATTGCCGAACACCCAGTCGGCTTTTTGAAAAATCGGTGTGACATACTCGAAGTAGGGTGTGTAATCATAGGAATCGGTCTTGGGATCATAGCCGCCGAGAATATTACCCTTATGCATCATGATATCGCCGACAGCCATTAGTATCGCTTTATCCTGATTAGATGTACCGTAATCTGTTTCAACGAAGCTGTTTTGACCGAATGAAGGTGGCGCTTGAGCGCAAAACGGCACAAAGAACATACCGGAGAAGAGTTTTGAAAGGAAATGTCGTCGGGATGGGGTCATGGGGTATAAGGTTTAAATTTTATACTACCTAAATCTTCCATGAGATTGAAAGTGATTTCGAATTTGACAATAATTTTGAAAATCTTTTAAAAAATCATCAATTTGCTTATTGCTATATACCATTGCAATATCAGGATATCCGAGGTGGCTTTGGGCAATAAAATTTTTCCACCGACTATCTATAACAACATAATCACAATATGCAACCGGAACAACTAGTTGCATTGTATCTCTCCATTCACTATCAGGCATTTTCATACTTTCTTGTATTACAATGTAGTCAACGAATTGCGTATATATATCTAAAGTGAATGGGTATTTTTCTCTAATTCGATTTTTTCTATTTCTATAACGATTTTTTGCTATTGATAATTTTTCAGGATCATTTCGACATTGTTTAATAATTGGAAATAGTTCTTCTTCCAGTTTTTCTTCAGGGATATTGTTATTAATAATGTTTTGATTTAATAAGTAAATTAATTCTGATATTTTAAATTCCTCAAAATTATTATGAGCATATGTTTCAAGCATTTCTAAAAGTTTTGTTCCAGACCAAGGTTTTGCCTCAGAGATAGGAATATGATGTTTTTCAAGTTCTTTTTCTCTAGATATGACTTCATGTGCATTTGATTCAATAAATGCTACATTAATATGATCAATGAAATTTCCTATTCTTTCAATCTGCTTCGCATCACTTCTTTGTGCTATTTCTGTTATTAGTATGTCAGAAATTAATAATGTTCCGTTGTTTTGTTGTAAAATTAATATAAATTGATCATGCAACTCTTTCGCTCTTAAAAGTAAATTTATCATCCAATTATCAAAATAAATAAAAGGACGCGAATCTATTTGCTCTACAACTGGTTGACCATTTTTTATATTATATCTTATCATTGTTATGATGTTTGTATTCAGGTTGTATAAGAAATGTAATTAATTATTTTAAGTCATGAAAAAGCGATTTAATTAAAACTATTTAATTCTATCCTCAATATTTTCTAATAACCGTTTCCCATGAATGATGGCTATAACCAGAATTTTCCCATCAATTATTTGATAAACAAGTCGGTAGCTATATACGAACTTTTCGCGAATATTTTCGTTACCTGTTTCAGGAACAATTCTGCCTGTATATGGAAATTGTTTTATATCTTGTAATGCAGCGAGAATTTTGACAACTACAGCCTGGGCATAGAAAGGAGAATCACGTTCGATATATTCAGCTATTGTCTCAAGGTCTTCTGCTGCTTCAGGTGACCACGTTATTCTGTAATCCATCTATTCAACCGTTTTTCAACTTCTTGTTGTGTTAATTCTCCTTCGGTATGTGCTCTTTCAATCCCGCGTTGTATTTTTTCAACAACATATAGGTGATACTGAATGTCTTCCAGGGTGCAGTTATCCGGAAGTTTTGCCAGCAGGGAATGTACCTCATCTTTTGCTGTACCCATTTTTTATATCTCCTTTAATTTATATTAGCATTTCAATATCGACATTAAGTGCCTGTGCAAGTGCTTTCAATGTGTCAATTGTTGGGTTACGTTTTTTATGTTCTATTTGCGACAGGTATGATGAACTTATACCGATATCTTTCGCCAGATCTTTTATTTTGATTTTTTTGTACTCCCGCCATGCACGAACAGGTGTTTTGCCATCTATAATTGCAAATGTTACTTCACCGGGAATGGTAATTTCCTTTTTTTCTTCAATTGCTTTCATGTTTTCGGTTATATCTCTGATATCTTCCGAATCTTCAAGAATTTCCCGGATTTTCTTATATTCATTAAATGGTATGATGGCCCATTCCGGTTTACCGTTTTTTTCTATAATTTGTGCTTTCATTTGTAAACCTCACCACGAGTCTTGATTGAAACAATATGGATAATCATTTCAGTTTCATTAAGAGTATATAATACTCTCCAGTCACCTATGCGCAATCTGTAGCCAGGGTGATCAGTGAGTTTTTTTACATTATGCATTTTTTTCGGATTAACGGCCAGTTGTTTAATCTTTTTTGTAATTATGATTGCAAAATTACCCGGCATCTTTCTTAGAGTTTTATCCGCAACTTTGCTAAAAGTTATTTTATACATACATTAATAGTAACTATATGCAAAAAAATAAGCAAGCAAAATAATCTTATTAGTGGTGTTCTCTATTTTTAGAAAAATAATTGAAGAAGAAAAGCATGTCTGAATCATGGTAAATCAGAAGACAGTAAAAAACCATGATACTCTCCAAAGTACTTTTTATTGGCCAAAATATTGCCGTAAGATGTTAAAATAAAAGGGCTTGCAACTAATCAATTCATGAATTGCAGGATATCGCTTCAATCCTTCACTGTCGGATCGAGCACATCCCTTAGTCCATCACCCAGAAGATTGAAGCCCATTACAGTCAGAAACAGTGCGACACCCGGAAACACATATATCCATGGCCGTGAGGCGGTTGCAAGATATGCCTGGCCCTCGGTAATCATACGGCCCCATGAGGGGATATGCGGTTCGGCGCCGAGTCCGAGGAACGACAGCCATGCTTCGGTAAGGATGTTTCCGGCGATACCGAGGGTGGCGACAACGATGATCGGAGCTAAGGAATTGGGCATAACATGACGGGTAAGGGTCCGCATGGAACTGAATCCGAGCGCATTGGCGGCGATGACATATTCCTCGCTCCTGATTTCCATCACACGCGACCGCACAAGCCGTGCCACTGTAGTCCAGCCGATCAAACCCAACACCATGAATATTTTGTTAACCGAGGGATTTTCGAAAACCGCCATCACTGCAAGCGCAAGAATTGCCGCAGGCAGCGCCATAAA
>JAFGMP010000428.1 GCA_016927495.1 Candidatus Latescibacterota bacterium
CTACTGAAGCTATCACCAAACTTTCAAAGATTTTTATTCCAACAGACAAGGTCACTATAAATTCCCGGTATTCCCTACTCTTTCTGTCCTTCTGTCAAGTATGACGAAACGCAGACCTGCCAAGTTCAATTTTTGTAAAAATAATTGAAAATTTATAAATAATATATTTATTTCCTATTGGGAAATACTGTTTATATAATTCTTGTATTGCATATTATAAAGGAATTTAAATATGTTACCGGTTAACGAAAATGTATTATAAACAAACACGCAAACACGCAAACACGGTATTATACTCAAGATAAACTGAATGCGTACTTACAGGGAATAATTTTGAAATCAAACGTTAACTCCAGGCAAACGATTTCGATTTTTGATGCGGTAACGATAATTGTGGGTATAGTGGTCAGTGTCGGAATCTTCAAAACGCCATCTCTTGTCGCAGCACATGCAGGAAGTGAACAAGCGGTGATGCTTGTGTGGCTGTTCGGAGGGGTGTTTTCACTGGTCGGAGCTTTATGTTATGCCGAGCTTGCATCGGCCTATCCACATGCCGGTGGAGACTACCATTATATGTACAAAGCATTCGGCGGATCAGTAGCATTCCTGTTTGCCTGGGCGAGGATGACGGTCATTCAACCCGGTTCGATAGCGGTATTTGCCTTTGTAATCGGTGATTATGTTTCTGAGGTGTACAGACTCGGCAGTTATTCATCAACTTACTATGCAATGCTGACCATAGTAGTGTTGACCGGTGTCAATTTAGCCGGTATCCGTCAGGGTTTAAATGTACAAAGGGTGCTGCTTACAGCGATAATAATCGGCCTTCTTATAGCAGTTTCAGTGGGATTCGCAAAAGTATCACCTGCCATATCGACAAAAACCATATCGCCTCCCACCATGTCCGGCATCGGGATAGCAATGATTTTTGCCCTGTTCACTTACGGTGGCTGGAATGAGGCCGCATATATTTCCTCGGAAATTCGCAACCCAAACCGGAATATTGTCCGCGGTCTGATGTACAGCATTGGGGTGATTACGGTAATTTATCTGATAACTAATTTCGTATTCATCAAAAGCCTCGGACTGGAAGCGGTGGCGAAATCGGGCGCTGTCGCCGCAGATTTGCTTCGTTCGGCTTTAGGAGAGACCGGCGCACGGTTTATAAGTGTGCTGATTTCAGTGGCTGCTTTGAGTACCATGAACGGAATTATTATTACCGGGGCACGAACCAATTTTGCACTGGGCCGTGACTTTGCACTTTTCAGCTTTCTCGGCCACTGGCATGAGCATGGCAGCACACCCCGCAACGCATTGCTTTTACAGGCTTCTATATCACTCATTCTTGTTGTGCTTGGGACGGCGACCCGAAGCGGCTTCGGGATGATGGTGGAATATACGGCACCCGTATTCTGGTTTTTCTTTTTTATGGCCGGTGTGTCGCTTTTTGTGCTCCGTAAAACCGAACCGGATGTCGCTCGACCTTTCCGTGTGCCGTTCTATCCGGTTACACCGTTACTGTTCTGTTTGGTATGTCTATATCTTCTTCAATCCAGTCTGGCCTATACGGGTAAAGGCGCCATTATAGGTGTTATAGTTTTGTTGGCAGGACTTCCATTCATTGTTCTGAAAAATTTGAGGGAAAACGGTTGATACTTGAAAGGAGCGTCGATTAATGAAAAAGTTACAGGCAATGATCACGGTTATTTCGCTGTTTATGATCCTCGGATATGCTATTGCCCAGGATTGGGAATATGATGTTCCATTCGTACCCACAAAACAAAAGGTTGTCGAAGAAATGCTCAATATGGCCGGTGTAAATGAAAATGACATCCTCTATGATATGGGGTGCGGGGATGGCCGTATTGTGATAACTGCCGCAAAAGAAAAGGGCGCCCATGGCGTTGGGATCGATATCGATCCCGAACGGATACGTGAAAGTAATGAAAACGCTGAAAAAGCTGGTGTCACTGACAAGGTGAAGTTTATTGAAATGGACCTTTTTGAAGCTGATATCAGTGAAGCCACTGTTGTTTCATTGTATCTTTTAACCGAGGTTAACCTGAGGCTGCGCCCCAAACTGCTGCGTGAACTGAAACCGGGTACGCGGGTTGTATCACACAATTATGCAATGGGAAACTGGGACTATGAGGATTACAAAGAGATTATGGCCGAATTCGACGAACACTATGTTTATTTCTGGATTGTTCCCGCAAATGTTAATGGCACATGGGAGTGGACTGAATCCGAAGGGCAGGAAAATCGTCGTTATGCTCTGAAACTGGATCAGAAATTTACCAATGTCGAGGGCACGATCACAACCGGGGGTAACACGACCGCCATTACAGAGGCAAACATCAAAGGCAGCAGGTTACAGTTTTCCGTCGAACAAATCCTGAACGGACAAAAAGAGCTGTTGTATTTTGAGGGTAAAGCTGACGGTAACTCTATCGGAGGAACGGTCAAGATGGTAATACGGCATCAGAATAAAACGGTTAGTTGGAGGGCACAACGTGATCCGCGATCAGTCAAGCCGATTGATTTGGAATGACTTCATCATCGAGAATAAACTTGACACGTTAATTATTGAATCAAAATAATTTCTCGGAGTTCTACCTCGGGATTTATAAGGTATTCACATTTTTTACTTTAACTCACCCCGCGATATAAGCCATAATTGCAATGATATCCTAACAGAAGGCTAATAAGTATTCTTATTTCAAAAGGTATATTGCACATTAACATGATTTTTAACTCGCGGGTTACAATATTATCGATCAATATGAAAAAAACACTTGGAAAAACACCTGGAAAGAATAATATTCATAAGTTAAAAAATTTATATTCATAAATTTGATATGGGAAATATCGTATTATAACCAAGCTAAGTTGCAATGCCCTTTAAACTTAAAAACCTCCTCACTAGTGAGCAATTGAAACAGCGACGTTGTATTAATCCCATTGTTTGGGTTTCTGCAAGTATAATTTCCATTGGAATTGTAATCGGAGTGGTTTGTTTTCTTTTTCAAGAGCATAAGGTTGATATGGAACCGGTTATTGACATGGAACCGGTTACTGAAACTGCTTTTCCGGAGCTTGGGCTACCTGATGATTACAACACCTATAATACAATAGAACATATTTTTTCAGGGGAAAATTTACGTCATATTACCGGAAATCTTTACGAATATGATATACCTGATAGTGTGCCAATTGTTTTATTTGAACCTATGACATTTCATAATTCATATAGAGTTTTTGATGAAGAAAGGGAACTGAATTTATTATTATCTGTTAAGCAAATGGAAACTACTCAAGGAGGATTTCTCATTTCGAGGCTGAATGATAAATATGTTCTGAATATGAGTCCATACAGCGAAATAAAAGAAGGAAATAATAATCGGTTTGTGTTAAAGTATAATGGCCCTGTTTATCGATATTTGTCGCCAGTATTACCAAATACTAAAAATGCTGACGGTTTTCATGATAAAGATATATATTTTCCTGAAAAAAAATATTCAGGCTCGGTTTTTATAGCCCGCAACGAAACAATTTTTTCGTTCGGGGCTAATGGTTACAATCTTTTCAGTTGGCCGCATCTTATCGAATCTTTCCGGCGTTTCGAATCTGAAAAAACAAAAAAAGAAACATCAGAGTTCGAAATAGTATTAGCTCTCTACCGATTTGTTTTTGCCAGAAAGGTATTATTGAACCGTTATCAGTTTTTTCTTAATGACATAATAAACATTATATCATTAGGTGAAGGGAGTTGTGGAACTCTGTCAACATTCACACTGCAGATGTTGCGTCATTTCGGTTTTGAGGGATTTAAATTCGGTGCGAGTAATGGTTCTTATGGTCACAACATGTTGTTATTAAGGAAAAATGACTCAAATTTTATTGTTGATCCATATGGACTATTAATCTGGAAAAATCTTCTGCCCGGTGATTCGCATTCAAACAAGAAAAAGTTAGTAGCTGAGGTTATAAAACAATACAATTATGTAGAGCTAAATAATTTCAGCATAAATTGGATAAAAGAGATGTTTGATTGGATAACAACCGGATATTTATTTTACTTTCAAATACAACCATTTAATCAAAATAGCAGAATATCAGTTAAACTTTTAGAAAACGATGTTTTTATTTTTGATGGACGTATCAATGATAATAGAAACAGTTCTGTACGGGAGTATCTGGAAAAGTATGACTGGGCTCCTGAAAAAGCAACAGTATTATGGTTAAGACCCTATAATTTTGTTTTTTCGGATTCTAAATATTTGCACTTTTCTCAGGTTATATTTAAAAAAATTATGCATCCTTTTAATAAACAAATAACCGACAGTTTTTCTACTGATTCCCCGATACGATATTTTATCGTCCCCCAAAATGATTTAACTTCTGAATTGAAAGTATCATTAAATATCTATGGAGAGACTTGGATGGATTTTAATAATGTTGATGCGGCGAACTCCTGGTTGCTTTCAAATAAATATCAGATGATATATAATGTAAAAATTTCTGGTAATTGTCCGAAATTTTTCGGTATAATGATGAAAGCGAATCCGGCATTATTGAATCTGATGAATAACCATTTGTATGATTATGGACAAAAATTCTCGGATAATCTCTATGATAATTACTATTTTACCCCTAAACCTGGTTTTGAACATTTAACTTTGTCAGCAAAATCAGGTATTTTCCCTGATTTGATGATGTTATCCTCAATTCAACTTGACAGAATATGGTTATCATTACAGACAAATGATTTTACACAATTGAAAAAAATAATTTCAACATCAATCCAATATTGAGGCCCACCTGTTTGATTACCCGTTCATAATCCTTTTTGCCATCACAGGCATCTCGTTACTTGCCTATATCATAAAAAGCACCACCGGATTCGGTACAGCCATAATTGTTGTATCGTTCGGATCGCTTCACATCGGAACACATGAGGCAGTCATCATTTCAACCGTAATCGATACCATTGGCGGTTTGCTCCTTTTCAGCAAAGATCCGGTAATGGATGGCCGGTCGTTCTGTATTCCTCTGTCCATTGCCATGATCGCCGGATTGATAGCCGGTGGAACTATGTTAAGTGTGGTACCTGCCGAAAGTTTCGACCTTCTGCTGGCAGTGGTTATATTCTTGCTCGAAACACGCCCGGTTTTTCATCAATGTGACACTACAATCAAAGGCATGTGTTTTGCAGCTTCCTTGCATTGATCCTCAAAAA
>JAFGMP010000429.1 GCA_016927495.1 Candidatus Latescibacterota bacterium
CCGGGCCAGCTTACCGCATACATCCGTTTCCGTTTCATATCCATAGTCATTGCAACAAGGCCCTGATGCGGAGCGCCGATTCCGAAATCTTCGAATTTGCCGCTTTTAAGATCATAGCTCATGAAATGGCCGCCGGGGTAGGTTCTGTCGTATGCTCCGGCATGGGTGCCGAAATACAGTTTGCCGTCGACCTCGTAAATGTCGCTGTGTACCTTACCCTGATTGATTACTTTCGTTCTGTCCTCACCGACGATATCGGTCAGATCACCGATCATTTTCACCTCGCCGCTGCGCGGATTGTAGCGAAATAACTGAGCTCCAGATTTTTTATTGTGCGAACATATGACATAATAAACATTACCGTCCGAAGCATGGATAATTGCATGATAGTTTGAGTCGCCATACAGAAATCCGGCATCGATCATTTTACCTCGCACCGGGCCATCCTTATAAATCACACCCGGAACGCCATCATCAGCAAAAATAACGCTGTGGAAAATTATAAGAGCAATTATACATACAAAACCGATCCATACCGTTGTTCGTTTCATAGCTTTGCCTCCTTTGAAAACTACCGGATTAAGAAGTGTTTGGCATTATCATTATATTATTTATCTTTGATAAGTTTATCGACAGTATTTCGTACTTTTATTTTTCCGGTTAATACTCTGAAATCGCTCAGTATCGCCGATGTCGCCAGGCTGTCCGGACCGTACTTGAATACTTCACGTTTTGACCAGATACTAAGTTCACCGGCGCTGCCGCCGTCGATGTGAAACGGGCCTGCCTCACATGTTACCGGGTCAGGGCCGATCACGTAATTTCCCGCATCCGGGCCGTCATTCCATTTTACCACCAGTTCACGGCCTTCGTCATCAGATTCGGCAACGAAACGAATCGAAAAGTCAACGGGTTCATCCGAAAGGTTCGTTGCGGTTACTTTTCCGCCCTGACGGAGCATGCGAATGAGTTGTTCATTCTTTTCCAGATGTGTCCATGGTACATAAAAAGTACGATTCGGGTCAAAAAATGCCGAATACCAACCGACACCCGAAATCAATCCATCCCTTCCTGTCGCACCGGGAACACGATCGTACGGGCTGTTGTAATCGAATGTCAATGCCACCGGACTCGGTTCCGCGGTGATTTCATAAAGATCTGCAAAGGTGTAATCGAACGGCCCCTGAAATTCGCCTTTGGCAGGGTCGAGTTCGTTTTTAAAGATCTGTTTGAGGCCGTTAATATCTCCCTGCTCGAAACCGGGGGCGATGAACGCCCTGAAAATGACCGATCTTGTGGCGATTATGTGATGGTATACGAGATGTGAGATTCCCAGATACCGCAGCGCTGCGAGATTGCAGTATTCCTGAGCTTCCATGGGAACCTCCATTTGACGGTAGAACGGCTGAATCCGTTCGGGAACCAATCCCAGTCCCATGTAGGGGTTGAACAGAGCCTTGCCGTGAACCGTCTGGTAATAGAGATATCCCTGATACAGATGTCCCACTTCCCTGCGAAGCGGCACCTCGATAATACCGGAACCTTCCGGTAGGTCATGGACATGTTCATATACCTCCGGATTATGACTGAGATCAACCGACAGGGCAGGCGGTACGATGGCATATTCGAGCAGCATTGTAAATGGAAGGCCAACCAGAAGAAGAAGTTCTCCCGCATTTTTTTTCGTATTGTGCAGCAGGAACGAAGCACCCATTCCGGCAAGCACAGCGACCGGCAGTTGCACAAAAACTTTGTAAATGAGAATACGCCGTGCAAAAGGAGCATACAAAGTATGAATAAGCCCTGAGGGCGTCGGGATTCCGAACAGGCTTGGCCCCATCGTCGACCAGAACGCTACAACCGCGCCTGCAAGAAATACCCATTTAAAAGGGCTTTTACCTTTTACAAGTCCGAGTACGGTAAGCCCCAGTGCAATATAGCCGATATAGGCAACATTGCTGTCGGAGTTCTTTTCGGGACGGTCGACAGCATCCCAGTATGATGCTTTGAAGTTACCTTTGAAGAGGGCACTTCTCGGATGAGGGACAAGATAGTCCAAAGGTTTGAGCGACAGTTCACTAAGCTGGGTTTTTGTACGCTGTACATTTTCCAAAGTCGATTGTCCGCCGATTACCATGGAATAATACAGGCCGAAAATCACTATAAGGACAGCAAGTACACTGCCCGTTTTGATCCAGGCTTTTATCGCTTCCTGAGTAGTCAAATCTTTCAGGAGGCCGTCAAAACCACGTTTTTTCCCCACAGCGTGCCATACAGCCAACGTAATCAATATCACAATTGTATGAACCGGCAGATACACCAGAAAGTACGGCATGGCGAAAAGGATATTGCACAGCAGAAATACACCGGATAACACCGCGTTTTTCCATGTTCTGTGTTCGATGAACTTCAGCAGAAAGTATGTATAAAAAGGAATCCATTGTACCTGTGTCGAGTCGAATGTGGTGTATGACCGTACCATCATATTGGGGCAAAACGCGAAGACAATCCCGGCGATGATACCTGCGCCGCTGTTTTTAGTAATGTGCCGTACGAGATAAAAGACACCGAGGCCTGAGACTATCAGATTGAACAATACAGCGAAATTACGGCTGAAGAGATGACCGAACACTATGGTTATGGGTAATTGTGCGAATCCGGTAAAATTGGTGAAAATCATTCGTGACCCGAATGGCGCGGCAATTATGGGGCATGTCATCGGCGATGTTTTCAGATGTACTATCGCTTCCTTCATCCACCAGAAATAATAGTGTATTGCGGCAAAAAGATCTGTGGTGATGTGATCGTAAAACCCGTAGACCGAACTGTTCATCCTGAAGATTAGCGGAAAGGTGAGAATACAGGCGATTGCCGTGTATAACGATAATGTAATCAGTCCCGGCCAGGGGATATGCTCTGACAGATATTTACGGTCGGAAATTATCTGTTTCTCATGTTGTGCTGATCGTCTCTTTTTTTTTGACACAATTTTTTCCTTTTTGAATATATCTTTTTACTTTATTGTTTCCATGTACTTCTGTCGTACTCTGAGACGCCTGCAAGCGACCGTACCGTGCCCCACCCGTATTCCCAAAGGGTAATCCAGCATGCAACAGGATGAAACCACCATGCGCTGTCCGGTTTATTGAGACACCCTCTTAAAGATTGCCACAGAAGGGGCACAACAGTAATGGTGGAAAGTATAAATATAATGTATTTTCCTATGGACACAGCCCGGTAATTATAGGTGCGGCTTTTTTGTCTGGAATGATATAAAAAATCGTTGATTCTCCGCGACTGTTTACGCCTGAAAGTCGCCACATTGTCACAAAAAAGATGGCGCGTTTCGGTTTTCATCACGGCTATTCTGCTGCGGCCAAACTGGACCATTTGCTGAAAAACATCGATGTCGAAATAATAGGGATGCCAGTTGATACCATCGAGCGCGGTACGTCGAAGAATAAAACCGTTAGCCCCGAATGTCGGTACCTCATCGGGATCGATGTCGATGATCAATGCATCGGGCGTATCGATTTCGTTTTTGAATTTCATGCCGCTTATTTTTTTCGAAAGGTGGCTGTACCTGTTATAATTTCCAAGGAAATAGCATATTGGGTCGTTGACGCCCAGAAGTGCGCTGTAGCGGTTTAATAATGTGTCATCCGGGTCATATGTCCATGCCATCGGTTCTATACTGTCAATCGATTCATCTTCCAAAATCTTTACTGCCCGTGAAAAATAACCGGTATCGTCAAAAATGTTATCCGAATCGATGAGTGCGAGCAGTTCTCCGGTCGATGCCTCGATAGCAGCGGCTTTCCCTGCTTCTCCCGTTTTGAGTTTGTTTGGTATTATCTTTTCGATGTGGTGATGTTTTGCGATGTCGAGCGTAGTGTCGGTAGAACCGGCATCTGCAATGATAATCTCGACACAGCTCTGTGGATAGTCCTGTGAACGGATAGAGGCAAGGCACCTCTCGAGGGTTCGTTCGGCGTTGAGCGTCGGCAGTATAACGCTTATGACCGGAAATGATTCAGTGGAAGCCAATGAATTCCTGTTTTTTGATGGTTTATCACATAATATATAGGTAACATAATCCTTATGAAAAAATAGCAAGAAAAACCTTGTGAATCAATCATTAACTCTGTTATATATGGATGCGATTTTCATATTTTACCGCTATAGTATAAATCATAAGGGAAAATGAAACAGGGCACAAAATTTTGTGCCCCTACACACCAGGGTATTCTTAAGATAATAAAATTTTGGCAGGGATATAAAAATGACTAACACTATAAAAAATCTAAATAGAATCAAACCGGACAGAAACATTCTCTCCCGGCGTGATTTTCTGAATAGAACCATGATAATAACCGGCGCAGGGTTGGTTATGATACCATCATGTAACGGAGAAAAAATGGCTGAACCTCCCGAAAATTATAATTTTGCGTTTGGCGTTATTACCGACCTCCATTATGCAGACAAGGAGACAGTGGGAAACAGATATTACCGTGAATCGGAACAGAAACTCAAGGAAGCCATCGCGACATACAACTCGCTCAAACCGGCTTTTCTTGTAGAACTTGGCGACTTTATCGACAAAGCGGAAAAAATAACGGAACTGGAGTACCTGAAAACCATAAACGGTATCTATAAATCATTCGATAGCGAGGAGCATTATGTACTCGGTAACCATGATGTCGCAACATTTTCCAAAGAGGAATTCATAGCGAACAGCGGAGCGCGGAAGAACTATTACTCGTTCGATCACGGTGATTCGTATCATTTTGTTATTCTCGATGGCAACTACAACAAGGACGGTTCCGATTATAATGCCGGAAATTTCGACTGGACTGAAACTTATATTCACAAGCCCCAGCAGGAATGGCTGGCACGTGACCTTAAACAGGCTCAGGGAAAGTTCACCATTGTATTCGTACATCAAAACCTGCATGATGAGGACAATCCGCACGGTGTCAAAAATGCGCCGGAGGTTCGACAAATACTTGAAGCGTACGGGAATGTCCAACTTGTTCTGCAGGGGCATGACCACAGCGGCGCGTTTGCCAGAATTAACGGAATTCCCTATGTTACCCTGAAAGCTGCGGTGGAAGGTTCCACGCTTGCCAATAATGCATTCGCCATGGTGTATATCGGGAAAAACGGCGATATTTTCATACGGGGATTCGGGAAGCAGGATAATGTCGATGTGTAAGGTGAATATCCCGGCAGTTGTATGTGTCATATTAGCAGGATTAATCGTTTCCGATTGCGGAAGTAAATCAGGTACTCCACAGATTCCACAAACTAAAAAAAATCAGCATGTAATCTTATCGGATTTCAGAGTATCCCGTAACTTTCGCGAACAGGAAAAGACTAACAGGTATAGCCCTGATGTCCGAATTCATATCAATGCGCCATCACCTGAAAATTTCGATTTCCATAAAAAAACGGGGATTGTTTTATATGCATTGCCCAACGGCAATACTATCGAGTTTACTGCCGGGAAACAAATGGAGCCGGGTGATGACTGGCATTACGATATTCAGCATATTGCCGCCCAGACACGATTTTTACGTGCGCATGTTCATGACTATAATCTTGTTGTAGCCTATCTTGAGACCTCGCAAAAAAGCTGGCCGGCATGGAAACGCGAACATCCCGATTATACACACATAATTCCTAAAATTGTCGAATCGCTCAAATCACAATTTTCGGAATTTGATCCGTTTCTGATCATGAGCGGTCACAGCGGGGGAGGCAGTTTCATTTTCGGGTACCTCGAAAGCCGGGAGGAAATTCCTGATGATGTGGAACGTATTACGTTTCTCGACAGCACCTATGGGTATGAAGATATTTACGGCGCAAAAATAGCCGACTGGCTGAGGGCTTCGAAACACCATTATCTTTGTGTCATTGCCTATAATGACAGTGTTGCACTTTATCAGGGGAAACCTTTTGTCAGCGCCACCGGGGGAACATGGTACCGCAGCAAAATGATGGTTGCATACCTGTCGAATCACTTCAACCTGAAAAAAGCGGAGAATGAGGAATTTATCCGTTACACAGGCCTGAACGGCAGAATTCAGTTTATTCTGAAAAAAAATCCGGGCAGAAGAATCCTGCATACCGTTCAGGTGGAATTGAACGGTTTCATTCAGGGGACGGTCTCAGGCACCAGATACGAGGATGTGGATTACACCTATTACGGGCCCCGTGTTTATTCGGAGTGGATACGGGGAACAATGCCCGATCTGAAACCTCTGGTTATTCCCCCGAGGCAGACTCATGCATTAACTGGCTCTGCTTTTATGAAAAAAGTCGAAACTATGGAGTTTTGGGACAGAGAGAAGGAAATCTATACTGAAATTTCTCAGGGTAATATCTCGGATTTTCTCAGGGACATGATTACCATAGAGAGCACGTTTCAGGATTCGACCGGTACACCGCATACGGTTAAATATGAGGTGATGCCGGATTATCTTGCCATCGGTTCCAATGCTGACTTTTGCAGGATTCCGGTCGGCCCACAGACCGCCCAGAGAATCGCCGATCTGTTCGGTGCGACAATGCCGACACGAAAACTGGTGGACGATATTTATGTCAATGCCACGGTGAAACTTGAACCGGTGACTTATTATCCGGTAGGGAACGCAAATGAACTGGTGCCGAAATTTGTGGCGCACAATGCAGCGATCGAGGAGCAGCGTAAAGCGGCGAACGGCACTCTGGGAGAGCTTGTGGCCGGTATCAAAAAAGATGTGGTGATCAGCAACAGAATAGTTGAACCCAACCGTCTCGGCCATGTTGTCATCTATGGCTGGCACCGTCCCGATGGCAATGCGATTCAACCGCTCACCAACATTCACTATGGCTGGTACACCGATTACAGCCACGGCGTCCGTCTGATGAATGATGAGGTAATGGTCGATGGTGTCCCGATGAATGTAACCGATGTACTGCAGGACCCTGTGCTGTATAAACTGCTCAGCGATGAAAACGGGGTTATGCCGCAGCCGAGGTATGATGTGGTGATTCCTGAGTGATAAGGGAAAAAAATAAAATTTTTACCATGAAGAACATGAAGGAAATGAAGAAGTAAATTTATATGCGTTTTCATGAATTACAAATATACAGGCATTTCGACTGTTACGGTAAAAATTAAATCATCATAGAAAATCAGCACCCAACATTCGCTGTTTAATTTATCTTCAATTTTTACAACGCCATATACAAAGTATGGACGTAATTCAAGTCCTTTTTCCATAGGAAATGTATCACTTAGTTGAGGCTTTAATTGTGATAATATGCCCACTTTAAAGATTGAATGTTCATCTATCAATGTCTTATTACTGTTAAAATAAAGACCTTTGACAACACGAATTAACCACTTATGTAGTTCATCTTCTTTGAAGTAAAAAAATAATCGAGAGTTACCATTCTTATCAACCATTGTTGGATGTTACTTTGTACAAGCAAGAAATTGTTCACTTAATTTCTTGCATGTAAGAACTACTTTCTTAGCCTTTTCAGCAACATCAAATGATTTTTCATCAGCTAATATCGCTATATAGTTACTCATTTTTTCGTCTAAAGGATCATATTTTTGATTACAATCTTTACAACATGGAATTTTGATTAAATTGGGAGGTTTATCATCA
>JAFGMP010000430.1 GCA_016927495.1 Candidatus Latescibacterota bacterium
AGTTTGAACTGAACTCCTTTTTGCTCATGCACAGCTTTAATCATGTTACCAATTTCTTTTCCCAGAACGTATTCAAATGGCACATTTTCAAGTCCAACCACCGTAACTTTTTTATCGCGTTTCGTAAAGCTGAAGGCGGTTTCCAAGCCTATAAAACTCGCGCCGATGACAATTATGTTCGAGACCTGATCGGCTGCTTTGATTATTAGTTCGGCATCGTCGAAACTGCGGAGAGTGAAAACCTTATCGGTTCCTGAACCCGATATGTTTAGCTGTCGCGGTTTACCTCCCGTGGCAACAAGAATTCTGTCATATTTTACACATTTTCCGTCGGCAATAGTAATTTCCTGGTTTTTCGAATCAATATCTGTAACCTCTGATGAAAACATCAATTCGATATTGTTTTCGCGATAGAAGTTCTTCGAATGAAGGGGGAGCCATTCTTTTTTTCCTGTTCCCTGAAGATACGATTTACTGAGGTTCGTACGATCATAAGGCGCCCATTTTTCACGGGTTATCATTATAATCCGGCCGGAATATCCAACCTGACGTAATGATTGGGCTGCGCTGTCGCCGGCAGCCCCGCCGCCAACTATAACGAACATACGTTTGTCACGGCCCAAATCCTGTGTGACCATAGATGGTTCTAAACTTTGCGAGGGTTTCTCCGGAAGGTATAATATTACGTCATTGTCTTTTACTTTAACCTCATATCGAGGCAGATCGTTTAACGCCGGAGGTTCAGTGCAGGTACCTGATTCAATATTGAAACAGGCATGGTGCCATGGACAACAAACATGATCCCCGCATATCAGTCCTTCATCTAAAGAAGCGCCATAGTGTGAGCAATAAGCTCCGAGAGCGTTGTATGTTCCATTTGTACGGATTAATAAAATATCGACATTTTCCTCGACGGTGATTTTTTTCATTTCACCATCAACCATATCGTTGACATTAGCAACGGTTATTTCTTTATAATTCATAGTAGTTTCCTTTATTAAATACTTTTCTCAGATTATTCCTCCCCGATATCACAAAATTAATGCATATCGATGTATGTTACTTTTTTTAAAAAACAGAGGTGGCTTCCATTTTGAAAGACCACCTCTTTCTTAAGCGATCTTTAGGCTATACGAATCTCTTTTGATGATTCCCATAACCCGTGAATGTTACAAAATGCTAATGCATGTAACGTTCCGGATTTTGATATTTTTAATGACGTGATAATTTCATGATTTGTGTAAACGGGTCCTTTGTTTGCCCCATCAGCAGATTCACCATGCGCATTGAATTCGTAATGACCGACTTCATAATTAAATTTTTCGCCGTGAGCATGGAAATACAACGTAATCCAGCGAATATGATGTTCAGTCGTGTTCGGATGCGCTATCTCTTTACCCAGAGTGACTTTGGCCTGGAATAATTCACCTTCCGTGACCTGATCATGACATTCGATTACGGGTACATGTTTTTCAGTTTTCCAGTCTGCACTTTTTACGTTGTCACACAATTTTGCCATTGTCGCTACCTCCTGGTTTGATAAATTAAAAAAACGTGTGGAACCTGACGATTTTTTTATCCCATTTTTCATGAGAATTTATGATACCAGTTTAGCCTTAAGTTTAATGCTAACACTTTTGAGCGCTTTTGAAACGGGACAATTTTTTTTTGCGTTTTCTGCATGTTCAAGAAATAGCTTTTCTTCAATGTCCGGAACTGTTGCCTCGGTAACAAGTTCAATCTTACTTATTTCAAAACCTCCAGCCGCTTTTGTCAAATGAACATTAGCCGTAGTTTTGATTTTTTGTGGAGTGAAACCTGCCTGATCAAGTTCATGTGCAAGCGCCATGGAAAAACAACCTGCATGAGCCGCTCCGATTAACTCTTCAGGATTGGTGCCTTCACCTTCCTCAAACCGTGACCTGAATGTGTATGATCGTTCGAATGTTCCATTTTCCAACGATATTTTTCCGTTACCCTTGAGAAGATTGCCTTCCCATACCGCATGAGCATTACGTACCGGCATATTTACCACCTCCTGTTTATTTAAATTATGGGGAACAAAATTTGTAGTCATTGGTATATTATTATACGAGCAATGATAGTAATTAGATACAAAATTTCAGAAAAATTAATCAAATTCACTTAAAAATTACATAAGGTATTAGTACTGAAATCTTGTTTGGATTAATCTCAAGTATTTTATCAAACAGAAAAGGTAGATTGAACTATGATAACAGATAAAATAATTTCATATGCGATGGCATTATCGGGTATAGCTTATTTTGTCGGAGCTATTATCTACGTAATGTCAATTCTTTTGAAGCATTATATGCTGACGCTGGTGATAAGTTAGCATAAATAGTGGCCAGTGGTGGGTGTAGTTTTTTAACTATACCCACTTTACTGATCGCTATTTTATATTCCACTCGTTTAAAGGCATAACAACATGGTTGACAACGAGCGTTGAAGATTTACCTTTTGAACCGAGTTTATTGACCGTGCGAACCTGAATTTTATTTTTTCCCGGAACGAGTAACCATGTCCATTTATCGGGCACTTCCTCCCAGCCTTTATCATCCGTATTGGCTTCGTAATGGCTAAAATTGGGTGTATATGTCTCAAATTCGAGAAATAACCTGTCATTACCGTAACCCTGTGTGACATCAATGTGAACTGTGTTCATATCAGGCCACATATCATGAACACGGTTAGTATACCATCTATACTGGCCCCGTACCGGTGTACGATCATCATACCAGTTAATATAGCCCTGCCAGAAATAACCGCCGCCAAAATGGGCAAGCGGCCGAGGAAAGGGTTTTTCGTAAAAATTATTACGCGGCATCATTCGCATAATTCGTGATTCCATGAATCCTGTGTAAGCGTTTTGTTCGTGATCATGATATGTCAGCGAGCTGCGTAACACCGGTGGTTTGTCTTCACGCGCTTTTACAGCATCAAGCCC
>JAFGMP010000431.1 GCA_016927495.1 Candidatus Latescibacterota bacterium
ATTAAATAAACATTGTCTGAACCGCAGATAACCATGATGAAATGGTGGTTTTAATCAAGTAATCAGGTAAATCAAGTAATTCATGGTTCAGACAACAACACAGGGTAATCACAGAGGGTTGCCCCTACAGGCAGCATATCAAAACATTTCTTAGTAGAAATATCAGGTGTTCTCTTACACAAGCTCAGAGAACGACACATCCAAATATAAAAAACAGGGCAGACACACGGGTCTGCCCCTACATTAAAAACAGTACAATGTTAATATTTTGGGGATAACCGGTAGGGGCTGTTCGCGAACAGCCCCTACAACAATAAATGGTTTATTTCCTGTATTCGAAAGTTATTTGGTAAGCTTTTCTTTATGTCTTTGTGGTAACTTTATTTCTTAAAGTAGAATTTGCCGAATTCCCATGGTGTATGAAAACTGCCGCGTTTGGTCGGATTGAATGCCGCATACCAGTCATCGGATGTATCGCCGGATTTTCCCCGTTCGATACGGTAGAGGTTCATTCGCCACATATCGCCGTCCTGCGGGGGATTATGAGGCGTTTCCCATAAATCCTCATAGGGCACAGCGACTTCAACTATCCAGTATTTATCGTTCGTTCCTTCATTTTTCCCGTCACCATCGACATAAACCGCACTTTTGAGACCCTTGAAATCCCAGTCGAACCATCCCTCGATTTTTCCGTTTAAGCGTTTCCCGGCATTAATGACGAAAAGGTCAACTTTCACGTTGATAGGATTGATTTCATGCTCATAATAGTTTGATCCGTTTCCATCGGGATCGATAAACAGTTCGACCACTTCTTCGCCCCAGAGCGGACCGTCCTCTTCGGTTATGGTAGCCCATGCATCGGGATCTTCACAGTAGAAACCAACATACAGATATTCGTCGTCCCATAAGAGTTTCACAGTGCTTTTGAGCGGAACGGGATTTCCGGTATTTGTTTCGGTTAATGCCGCTTCAACCGCTTTGTTCCAGGTGCTTTCATCGAGCTTGCCGTCTATAGTGATTTTGCCTGAAGCCCGTGTTATGGTATATGAGTTAACATCCTGGGCTTCTGTTGATCCGGAATACGAAGAAAAAATACATCCGCAAAGCACAGGAATGGATAACCGCACAAAATGAATAGCACAGTTTTTTAAGATGGTATGAACATACATCAAAGATTCTCCTTGTTATGAGGTGTTATTTCTGAAAATAGAATTTACCGAATTGCCATGGCGTATGAAAACTGGGACGTCCTGTGGGATTAAATGCTGCATAGAAATCATCGTTTTTGTCTTTTGATTTGCCGCGTTCGATACGGTAGAAATTCATGCGCCACATTTCACCATCTTTCGGGGGACGGTTAGCCGCTGTCCAGATTTCATTAAAGGGGAATGCCATCTCGACAGTCCAGTATGAATCCTTTGTGCCTTCATTCTTGCCATCACCCTCTACATAGACTCCGCTTTTGAATCCTTTCATATTCCAGTCTTTCCAGCCGGTAAAGCGGCCCTTGTTGGCTTGTCCGGCATTAAGAATGAAAAGGTCGACAACAGTATTGATCGGACTGACTTCGAATTCATAGTATGTATGCTCTTTATCTTCAGGGTCGATAAAAACTTCAACGACTTCTTCACCCCAAAGAGGATCGTCGAAATTCTCGAGTGTCGCCCAGGCGTCAGGATCTTCGCAGTAGAATGCTACATAAAGGTATTCGTCATCCCATAACAGTTTCACCGTGCTTTTAAGAGGTACTGCATTTCCTGAATTTGTTTCGGTAAGGATAGCTTCAGCCGCATTCTTCCATGATGATTCGTCGATTTTACCGTCGATGGTAATTTGACCTGCAGAGCGTTTAATCGTATATGATTTGACATCCTGTGCAGAGGATGATTCAGTGGTCATATTGAAGATAAATCCTACAAGCATAAATACGCATGCTTTCAGAAGATGAAACATAAGATTTCTCAGAATCGAATGTGTATACATGAGACTTCTCCCTGTTGATTATTAAACAATGAATTTCCCAGTCAGAATCAAAAATTTTAACAAACTGAGATCGATGTATGTTTACGCCAGATATTTTTCCAGGTCTTTCAATTCCTGCGTTGAATACGGTTCCTCAAATGCACTGTCGGAGGGTTGGTTGCCTATTTTAAGCGATTCGGATGGCGGTGGTAGTTCCCATCCCTCGACCTCGTTTCGTGTTACCGGCGCTCCGTTCTTTTCGAGGACTGACCTGAAACCCATAAGAAACATGTATGCTTTTTCAAGGATATCGTCTCCGATTTCCGGTGCTTTCCGTGTTTCGAACATTTCCTGGATGACAAGCTGCATCGCATTCCAGGTGTTGTAGCGGAACCAACCGGGATTAGCTGGTATCTTTCCCTCAAAATCGCCCGAACGGTCTCCGAAAAGACGCATATAAGCGTTACCGTCCATGCCTCCCTGAAGATGTAGTTGCCCGTAAAATGGACCACCATCCGGATTCTCATGAATAAAACTCAGTGCACCGGGAGGTGTTCTCCAGTCCGGTGTAAGATACGATGCGGCAAGACATTTACCACGGCCTTTTTTGCGTTCATTACGAAGCGCTGCAGCGATATAATATATACCGTGAACCCCGTGGCTGTAATAATCGCTCATCGAATTATGAGCGGCATAACCCAGAATGCGGGGCATATTGGCCGCTTTTGCCTGAAGGTCTCCGATACTTTCCGTGAATTCCCATGTCGAGTTACTCATCAGCGGGGCGCTGCCTTTTTGAGCGTCTTCGATCATGATTTTCGCTTTTTCGATGGATGTGATGAACGGCCTGTTTACAAATGTGGGCATTCCTGCGAGAAGAAACGGTCGTGCCATAAGATGATACAGTGACACTGCTGGCACTGCATCGATATAAATACCATCGACCGCACCGACGAGATCGTCAATGTTTTTCACGGCTTTTACACCGGGAAATTTGTCGGTATACCTTTTGGCATATTCTTCCCTGAAACTCCAGATTTTAGTGATTATCATCCCGGTAGTACGCATCTGACCCTCAGGAGGATTCATAGTGCCTGCCCAGATGTTGTACGAATGGCATCCATGAGCAACTACCATCCCGACCTCGACAAGGTCAGACGGATTCATTCGTTTGAACGGTCCCCGTTTTTGCTGTGCTGCCGCATCGGATGAAGCGTTAAAAGCAAGTGCACCTGCTCCCATAACAGCCCCTTTTTTTAAAAAATTTCTGCGTATTTCCAAAATACCCTCCCTATATTATCAGAATGTGATGTGTTTCAGTGAAGGCGATTGTTTTTCAATATATTACTCCACCGGGCCGAAGGACAACACGAAAACCGCAATAAGCCGAGTAGCCATGAGGATAATTATTCATACGTGCCGCCGAGCGACATCCATCAGCAAAAACGCCAAAGTTACCTCCGCGATATACACGCATTTCTCCGGTTCCCGGACCTGTCGGATCAGTGAGATTCTCATTCGGATAAATACCCCACCAGTCATTACACCATTCGCTAACGTTTCCGCTCATATCGTGTATGCCAAATGAATTAGCGGCATAGCTTCCAACATCAATGGGATGTAGATAGTCAGAATCATGGTAATTGGTGTTGCCGGTATTCAGGCTTCCGTTAGCAGTTCCATACATATATTGATTACCGCTCCGTGCAGCATATTCCCATTCGGACTCGGTCGGAAGATCATATCCATAGTATTGGGCAAACGCTTTTGCACCATACCATGTGACATAAACGACCGGCCAGTTTTCTTTTTCCGACTCAACGCTGAATGTATCATCGCTGTAGAGAATATGGGATTTATTGTCCTCGTTCAACGGTGGCATCGATGAAAGGTTGATATACTCTTTTCCCGAAAAGTCGCCTGAGCTACCCGACACAGTTGTTACAACGGAGTTATGCGTCACCGAGACCAAACCGGACTGTCTGACCGAATTGAGAAACTCTGCATACTGAGAATTGGTGATTTCGTTCATACTCATTTCAAATGCAGATATTGTTACCGTGTGGGCAGGTTTTTCATATGTGCTTGAAACGGTATCAGTTCCCATAAGAAATGTCCCGGCAGGAATTGGAGTGAATGTGATTACCTGTGTTAACTGAGATCCCTTTTTTGTCGCGGAAAAATCGGGAACATGCACATCCTTGTCTGTTATCATAACAGTTAAACTATCAGGTGAGAAAATATAGTCGGTTTTTACAGGTATTATTACATACGTCCCGGAAGGCAAGTCCGTAAATGAGTAATATCCGTTATTATCTGTTATACCGGTCTGGTAAAGATTGATTCTTTGAAGCGATACTTTTACACCAATAAGTCCCGAATCATTTTCTATAATACTGCCATCGAGGGAGAAATCGCCCGACAGAACGGGAGAATACGATAATGTTAGAGATTTCTTGTCATAGTATTCATCAGCGGCATGAAATGAGTCAGTCACCGTGCATTCAAACGTAACATACCCTCCTATAACCTCATGACTATCAATAAACACTGGTGGAGCCGAAAATTGCGCCCTGTTGCCGTTATGTTTAAATGAACCAAAAATAGTCGCATATTTTGTACTTTCTTCAAAAGACGTCCAACCATCGGCAAAGTTAAAAGCAATAATAATGTTCCATATATAAATTATATCATCCTCTTCAGGGTCAGTAGCTATGCAGATGATTTCAACTTCTGTTTCAGACGGAACCACTGTCGATTCCGAAGTTAGTGATAATATTTCCGGTGGGTTGTTATAATCATCCTGTGTATTTGAAACGTTATCCGTCCCACAGGAGAATAACCATAACAACAGTACTGGTAAACTTGATGACAACAACATTTTGGTTTTCATTGGAGTCACCGCCATCACTTTGTGTGTTAAACTGGAAATAACCGAATATTATATGATAAAATCCAGATTCTATAAAAATATATAAAAAATATAAAGATTACACGGTTTTTTTACTATTATTTTCGTAATGAAACTATTGAGTTTTTCAGGCGTTTTTAGTATAATAAAAATAGTAATTATTCTTAATAATAAGACTGAATTAATATGGAGGAGTTATGAAACGAAGGAAATTTGTAAAAAATATTGGAGTTGCAGCGGCAACATTACCTGTTTGGGGATGTTCGGTAATGGGGGGTATGAGTAAATATCGAAAAGCCATGCCCAAGGGTGATATTGAATATGCGACACTGGGAAAAACAGGCATCAAAGTTTCACGGTTCGGTTTCGGCTCACATTTGAAAAAAGAGTTGATAAGTAATCCGGGATTCCGTGATAAAATGATTAAAATCGGTTTCGAGGGCGGCATTAATACATTCGATGTATATGATCATGGTGGTTATAACCAGTTTGCACCTATGGGTAAAAGTCTGAAAGATTTTAGAAAAAATGCAATTGTCTCCTTGTGTGTTGTGAAAAAGACGGAAGAAGTCCAGGATGAAATTGATGGCGCTTTGAAAACATTCTATTCAGATTATATTGACCTGTACAGGCTTTATACTGTCGATGATGACCGCATAGCGATTATGGAAAAAAACAGAAAAGAAGGGAAAATTCGTGCAATCGGTGTCGTATCGCACGATGAACCGACCATGATGCGATATCTTGACAATTATGGCGATACCATAGATTATGTGATGATTGTATTCAATTTTCACCATAATAACGGCTCATACACCAACGAAAATTATCCAGATAACGATTATTCAGCCCTGATTCCACGGTGCGAACGTATGGGACTTGGTATTCTCGGCATCAAACCGATGGGCAGCGACCATATGATAGAACTGGCACAGAATAAAGGTTTCTTTAACGACACAACCGCGAATCCGGCGCAGGCTATGATCAGGTATGTTTTGAAGCATCCTGAAATCGACTGTACCATGCCTGCAATGAACAGTATGAAAGAGGTTTATCATAATCTCGTGGCAGCTCAAAACCCGGGACTTTCTGAATATGAGGAAAGCTTGCTCACAAAATTAAGCGATACAGCAGCGGCTACGAAAAGGGCATATCTGCCGGATCATTATAAATGGCTCGAAAACTGGGCAACAAAGAAGATGGTTTAAATAGAAAAATATAATCGCACGAAAAAATATCCGAGTCCGGGAGATTAGAACGAACGATACATGATTGCAGGGGTTTGATGAGTCAGGCCCCTTTTTTTATGGGTGGATATCATGACATAACTACAAGGAAACCTCATATTTATCGGTAATAAATTAAACATAGTATTCTATAAGTTTATTTCGATACTTCTACCACCAATCGTGATAACCATACATTATATCATAAACGATTTCTTGATGTTTGACACCATGTAGTTTGTTCAAAGTAGCCATTTATTTGTATTGTTTTTATTATGAGTGGTATTTTTTATTTTTTCTTGCATGAAAAGACCGTGAAGGTATATTTTCTGAGTGTATTTCCGTATAAATTTTTTTTCTGATATAACTTCAATTTACAGCGCAGAGAATAAAGTGAAGGGTTACATTCAAGTATATACAGGTGATGGAAAGGGTAAAACAACTGCCGCAATAGGGCTTGTTATCCGCGCTGTCGGAGCCGGAAAGAATGTATTTTTTGCCCAATTTATGAAAGGTAAAGCATCCAGCGAGATAAAAGCGCTCAAACTGTTAGGGGATGCAGTCACCATACGACGATATGGTAGAGAAAATTTTATTTTTAGTTCACCTGGCAAGGAAGATATAAGGATTGCTGCCGAAGGGCTTAGAGAAGTTAAAAAAAATATCATTTCAGGCACGTATGATGTGGTGATTCTCGATGAAGCGAACGTTGCGGTTTATTATAACCTTTTTACGGTTCCTGATCTGCTGGATGTTATCGATTCCAGACCCGGAAATGTTGAACTGGTAATAACCGGAAGAAATGCAGCTCCTGAAATAATTGCAAAAGCCGATCTGGTAACAGAAATGCGGGAAGTAAAACACTATTTTTCAAAAGGAGTAAAAGCCCGAAAGGGAATTGAGTTGTAAATATAAAAATTTATCGTGTTAGTAAATTTTTACCTTTGCAAAGTCTTTGTTTGTTACGACTTATGAGTATGAGTGAATTAAGGATTTTCCGGGGTTGGAATAAAAAAAAGCTTGACTTTATTTACTTTTCATTGTTTTTTCTATAGATAATCACAATGGAGGAAATGTATGCGTAAAGTGCGCACAGATGTTATCAGCGATAGATTCTGGTGGTGGAACAGGACAACCGGCATAGGGTAATTGTGCGCCCAAATCACAGAGTTATTATTTTGTTTTTTTTTGAAATACTTTCCGCTGGGGCGTCCGGCGGTTTTTTTTTGACATAATTTGGTTTTAAGAAATATGAGAATTATGCAGTTATGATTTGATAATATAGAAGGAGGAAATAATGAGAGGTATTCTTGTTTTAGCGATTTTGTGTTTTATTCCGTCAGGCCGAAATGCCTGGTCAGAGGATATATCTCTTACCGTTTATAATACCGATTTAGCTGTTGTAAAAGTTGTCGATACAATGAGTTTCAAGTCAGGCCGTCAAACCGTTTCAATGACTGATGTCGCTGAAATGGTCGATCCTACTTCAGTAAGGTTTTCATCTGAAAAAGGTGATGTACGAATAATAGAGCAAAATTACCGGTATGATTTAATCAACCCCCATAAAGTACTTCAACGATATATCGACCGAGATATTGCAATACGGCTTAAGGAAGGGGATTTTATCGAGGGCATTCTGCAGTCTGTTTCCAGCGATGTGGTGATTAAAAGTCGTGATGGGAAACTGAATATTGTTAAAGAAGACGCTATCCAGCGTTTTGAATTTCCCGAACTACCCGAAGGTCTCATAACGCGACCGACACTTGTATGGGATATTTACAGCGAAAAAAATATTACCACACCAACAGAAGTATCGTATATGACGCAGGGAATATCATGGCATGCGGAATATACTGCGGTAACAAGCGACAATGATGACGCGGTAGAACTGTCATCATGGGTTTCGGTGGAGAACAATTCCGGAACATCTTATGATGATGCGACGCTCAAGCTTGTTGCCGGAGATGTTCACAGAGTTACACCACCGATGCCGCAATTCAGCAGGCAAATGGTAAAAAGCGCTGCAATGGCGGAGGATTTTGCAGGAGGTTTTGAGGAACGTGGGCTTTTCGAATATCATCTGTATGAACTGAAAGGCAAAACAATGGTTCAAAATGCCGAAATTAAGCAGATTTCACTTTTTGAGCCGGTGACGACTAATGCGAAAAAACTGTTTGTTTATGATGCCCGAAAAGACTCTGAAAAAGTATCGGTAAGTTTGGAATTTGTCAATTCTCAAAAAGATGGGCTTGGTATGCCTCTTCCTGCAGGGAAAGTGAGAGTGTATAAACGTGATACGGACGGTTCGCTTGAGTTTATCGGTGAAGATGCATTGGATCATACACCGAAAAACGAGAAAGTCAGGCTCGTAATGGGTAATGCATTCGATTGTGTCGGGGAAAGATTGGTTACCGATACAAAACGGATTACGCAAAGAATCCGTGAGGAAACCATTGAAATTAAGTTAAGAAACAGGAAAGAGGAGGCTGTGACTATCACTGCCGTTGAACATCTTTGGGGTGATTGGGAAATCAGGGAGAAGTCTGTTGAATACGTCAAAAAAGATGCCAGAACCATTGAGTTCACGGTTTTAGTGCCTGCTGATGGTGAAATGGTAATAACATATACTGTCAGATATAACTAAAGGATATTTTAATGATACGACCAGATTTTGAGGAGTTTAAGCAGCGAGTCGGCGAGGGGACGGTCATACCTGTTGTGCAGACTATTCTGGCCGATACCGAAACCCCTGTTTCAGCCTATCTAAAGATACGAGGCAGAAGTACATATTCTTTTTTACTCGAAAGTGTTGAGGGCGGTGAGAAAATGGCGAGATACTCTTTTCTCGGAGCAGATCCCTTTCTTATTTTCCGCTCACGGGGGAAGTCAGGGACTATTCGTGACCTTAACACCGGCAAAGAATGTCGCTTTACAGGTAATCCCATCGATGAACTTCGTGAGTTGATGAAACGATACAAGAGCGTCGATTTTCCAGGTCTTCCGAGATTTACCGGTGGTGGCGTCGGGTATTTTTCCTATGATTCTATCAGGCTTATCGAAAGTATTCCTGATACGACACGGGATGATTATCATATTGATGATGTCTTTTTTATGTTTTTCGATACCATTCTCGTGTTCGATAACATCGGCCACACTATTTCAATCATATCCAATGTACATACCGATACTCAGGGCTCACTCGATGAAAAGTATCATGAGGCGGTGTTGAGAATTGAAAGACTCGATGAACTGCTCGCAAGCAGTTCCGCACCGCCACCGTCACCGGGTGACGGCCATTATGAAGTCAAACCCAACATTGAAAAAACAGATTACCTCGAACGTGTCAAACGCTGTAAAGAATATATTTATGAAGGTGATATTATTCAGGTTGTATTCTCGCAGAGGTTTGAACGCGAAATAACCGTTGCCCCGTTTGATATCTACCGCATGCTTCGCATAGTCAATCCATCTCCCTATATGTTTTTCATTGCCACCGATCATGGTGATATTGTCGGCGCATCTCCCGAAATGCTTGTTCGTGTTGAAGGCCGTGAGATTGAGGTTCGTCCCATTGCCGGTACACGCCGTCGGGGGAAGACTCCTGAAGAAGACAATAAACTTGCAGAGGAACTCAGAATGGATGAGAAAGAATGTGCTGAACATGTCATGCTCCTTGATTTGGGACGAAACGATGTAGGCCGTGTAGCCCGTTACGGCAGCGTGCATGTCGATGGCAGGATGTTTATCGAACGTTACAGCCATGTAATGCACATGGTCAGTTCGGTTAAAGGAACTCTTGAGGAAAATAAAGACCGGTTTGATGCTCTTCTCTCGGTTTTTCCCGCCGGTACCCTGTCCGGAGCACCTAAGATCAGAGCGATGGAAATTATCGACGAACTTGAACCTACACGACGCGGTATCTATGGCGGGGGGATCGGTTATGCCGATTATCAGGGGAATTTGGATTACTGTATAACGATTAGAACCATGCTGATCAAGAACGGTACGGCATATATACAGGCAGGTGGGGGAATTGTGGCTGATTCGGTGCCTGAAAATGAGTACCAGGAAACCGTAAACAAAGCGATGGCATTATTCAGGGCAATCGATATGGCTGAAAATGGAGAACTTGCCGTCTCGGGAAAGGGTGGGCGATGATGATTCTTATGATAGATAACTATGACTCGTTCACCTATAATCTTGTCCAGTATATGGGAGAACTTGGAGCCGATTTACAGGTTTATCGCAACAATAAAATAACGGTAAAAGAAATTAAAAAGTTAAAACCGGAGAAAATTGTTGTCTCTCCCGGGCCATGTACACCGAATGAAGCCGGTGTTTCCGTTGAAGTCATTAGAACTTTTTCCGGTGAAATCCCGATTTTGGGGGTTTGCCTCGGACACCAGTCTATAGGTCAGGCGTTTGGGGGTAACATTGTACATGCTCCGAAACTTCACCACGGGAAAACTTCTGAGATACACCACGACGGGAAAAAAATTTATCAGGGACTTACAAATCCATTCACTGCGACTCGTTATCATTCACTTGTAGTCGAAAAAGAATCTTTTCCTGACTGTCTGATTATAACTTCACAGACAGAAGACGGAATAATAATGGGACTGCGTCATAAACAGCATCCGACCGAGGGCGTTCAGTTTCATCCGGAGTCGATATTGACCGAAGAAGGGAAAAAGCTTCTCGATAATTTTCTAAAAATGTAAAAATGAATTCCTGTTTCGATTCAGGAGGATAATAAATGATCACAAAAGGAATACAGAAAGCTGTCGAGGGTGAAAACCTTACCTCAAATGAGGCACGGGCGGTGATGGAGCAAATTATGAATGGTGAAGCGACCGATGCCCAGATTGGAGGATTCCTCGTTGCCATGAGGATGAAAGGTGAAACTGTTGAAGAAATAACCGCTTTCACACAGGTTATGCGTGAAAAAGCGACTCACATCGATCCCGGAAAAAGAAAGGATGTACTCGATACCTGCGGTACTGGTGGTGACAGAGCGCATACATTCAATATTTCGACCGTTGCGGCATTTGTTGCGGCGGGAGCGGGTATTGCGGTTGCGAAACACGGTAACCGGTCGGTTTCCTCCCAATGTGGAAGTGCAGATGTTCTTAAGGAGTTAGGTATCAACATTGATATTACACCTGAAAGAGTATCCGAGTGCCTTCAACAGGTGGGGATAGCATTTCTTTTTGCACCGAAACTGCATAGTTCGATGAAATATGCTATCGGTCCGCGCCGTGAGCTGGGCATTCGCACCTTTTTCAATATTCTCGGCCCTATGACCAATCCGGCAGGCGCCAACCGTCAGCTTATCGGTGTGTACAGCGCCGATCTTGTCGATAAAATGGCAGGTGTACTTGCGGAACTCGGCAGTGTCCGTGCTTTTGTGGTTCATGGGTGTGACGGTCTTGACGAGATAACCACCACAAGGGAAACGATTATCGCTGAAGTAAGAAACGGATTGGTGTTAGTATCCACGATAAATCCCGGTGATTTTGGCGTCGAACGATCTTTTCCGGGTAGTCTTACCGGAGGAGATGCTGCTGAAAATGCCGTGATTTTCAGATCGGTTTTATCCGGCGAAAAAGGGCCGAAACGGGATATAGTCTTATTGAATTCAGCTTTCGCAATATGTGCCGGAGGAAGGGCAGAATCACCTGAGGAAGGCATCGAAATGGCCAGGGAATCTATAGATTCCGGTAATGCAATGAATAAATACGAAGCATTAAAGGAGTTCACGAATTCATGAACGGTATTTTAGGTGAGATAGTTGAGTATAAGCGTGAATTTGTGAAAGGTAGCAAACAAAAATTACCTTTAAAAGAGCTTGATAGCCGCATCTCCGATACGGAACAAACACGTGGTTTCGCACAGGCTCTACAAGGTGACGGATGCGCTCTTATCGCCGAAATTAAGACAGCTTCACCATCGAAAGGCATCATTCGTGATGGAGTTGAGATCGATGAAATCGCAAAAATTTACGAAAAAAACGGTGCATCGTGTATCTCAGTGCTCACAGACGAAAAATATTTTAAAGGAAATCTTGAACGTTTAACGAAAATAAAAAAAGTAACGTCAATTCCGCTTTTGCGGAAGGATTTCATAATCGATGAATATCAGATATACGAGGCCCGGTATGCAGGAGCAGATGCTGTGCTATTGATTACGGCGTGCCTCGATGACGTTATGATGAGGGAATTTATGGAGATCGCTGCGTTACTCGGACTGGATTGTCTTATCGAGGTACATGATATGGAGGAAATGAACAGAATTCAAAATTTTAACATAAAACTTGTCGGAATAAACAACCGTGACCTTAAAACATTCAAGACCGATTTGTCAACCACAGGTCAGCTTGCAGAATTTGCTCCCGAACAGGCGTTGCTTGTAAGTGAAAGCGGAATTAATTCGTCAGAAGATGTTAAAACGGTTTATAATATGGGTGCAGATGCTGTCCTTGTGGGAGAAGCGATCATGCGTGAGCAAAATATGGCAGCAAAAGTTTATGAGCTTTCTAACGCGATTAAATAAACGTTTGTCCGGAAGAGATAATCGGCATCAAATATTAAAATTAGCATTATTGTACTGTTAAGAAGTAGCTTAAACAGTGTGATATTAATGTTACATCACAAAACAAAACAGGAGGAATGCATGAGTAACCAAATTATTTTGCCATCACGGGAAATGCCGACAAAATGGTATAATCTTGTATCGGAACTTTTACCGGACAATCCGCCGGCGCCCCCGATGAATGCACGTACCAATCAACCGGCAGGGCCGGAAGACCTGATACCGATTTTTCCGATGGGTGTACTTGAACAGGAAATGAGCCCGGAGCGCTGGATCGACATTCCGGAAGAGGTTCTTGAGATACTCTCAATCTGGAGACCCACTCCGCTGGTTCGTGCTCGCAGGCTCGAAGAATATCTTGGTACACCGGCAAAAATATATTACAAGAATGAGAGTGTCTCGCCTCCCGGGTCACACAAACCGAATACAGCAGTTGCTCAGGCATATTATAACAAACGTGAGGGTATAAAAAATATTACAACCGAGACAGGCGCCGGTCAGTGGGGAAGCGCCCTTTCTTTCGCGTGTAACATGTTTGGTATCAACTGTTTGGTATATATGGTTAAAGTAAGTTATGAACAGAAACCGTATCGTAAATCTCTTATGCATGTTTGGAATGGCGAAGTTATTCCAAGCCCGTCGAATACAACAAACTCCGGGCGCAGAGTACTCGAAATGGATCCTGATTGTCCCGGTAGTCTTGGGATCGCCATCAGCGAAGCGGTTGAAGCTGCTTTTGCCGATGAGAAAACAAAATATTCACTGGGAAGTGTTCTCAATCATGTTATGCTTCACCAGACTATAATCGGACTTGAGTCGATCAAACAGTTTGAGCAGATAGATGATTATCCTGATGTAGTCATCGGTTGTGTCGGCGGTGGGTCTAATATGGCAGGATTTACTTTTCCGTTTCTTGGACAGCGTATGCGCGGTGAGGCTAAAAAACCGGGTATCCGTGTTGTCGCAGTGGAGCCGACTGCATGTCCGACTTTAACAAAAGGTGTATATGCATACGACTTTGGCGACCAGGCACAGATGACACCGGCAATGCTTATGTATACACTCGGTCATGATTTTATTCCTGCAGGAATTCATGCCGGTGGATTGCGCTATCACGGTGATTCTCCATTACTTTCGAAAATGGTTAATGAAAAAGAGGTCGAAGCGGTCGCATATCACCAGAACGAATGTTATGAAGCTGCCGTGACATTTGCCCGTACCGAGGGACTGTTGCCCGCACCTGAAACTTCTCACGCAATCAGGGCTGCTATTGATGAAGCATTGAAATGCAAGGAAACAGGTGAAACAAAAACCATCGCGTTTAATTACAGCGGACATGGCCACTTTGACTTGGCCGGATATGACAATTATCTCGATGGAAAATTGGTTGATTATGCCTATCCTGAAGAGGCAATCAGAAAATCGATGGCAAATCTGCCAAAGATTACACCACCGTCGATGAAAAAATAGTTATTTAAAAAAGGAGCGGGAACATAAAGCCCGCTCCTTCTGAATTAAGGCAACAGTTTATGTACACACACATAAAAATATGCGGCATAACAAATACAAATGACGCTTTGCTTGCAGAACAGTTAGGTGCCTCGGCAATCGGATTTGTTTTTTACAAAAAAAGTCCCCGGTTTGTTTTATATGAGGAGGCCAGGGAAATTTCCGGAATTTTGGGCCCGTTTATCGCCCGTGTCGGTGTATTTGTCGATGAAAATCCTGATGTCGTTATGAATACAATCCATACTGTCGGTTTGACTGCTGTCCAATTACACGGCTCGGAAAATGCCGATTATATACATGAAATTAGTGGTGTAAGAATCATAAAAGCATTTCGGATCGGAAAAAACTTCGATCCCGGACTTCTCGGTCATTACAATGTTTCAGCTTACCTTCTTGACACCTATAACAAAAACGGTTATGGGGGCACCGGTAAAACTTTTGACTGGGAAAAAGCGCTGGCATGTTCACGATATGGCAGAATTATTCTGGCGGGAGGTTTGAATGCCGGTAATATAAGTAATGCGATTAAAACTGTCAATCCTTGGGGAGTGGATGTATCGAGCGGTTTGGAGGTAAAACCGGGAAAAAAGGACGAAGTGAAAATGAGATTATTTTTTGAAGCGGTTTACAGGGAGTATATAAAGTGAAAAAAAGTAACATAAATCCTGATGAACGTGGTTATTTCGGATCGTTTGGCGGCAGGTTTGTACCGGAGACACTTATGCCAGTTCTGCGTGAAATGGAACAAGCCTATTCAAAAATTAAAGATGATCCTGAATTTTGCGATGAATTCAATGACCTTATGGTCAATTATGTTGGCAGGCCGACACCACTCACATACGCCAGACGTCTTACCGAGTATTTGGGGGGCGCTAAAATTTATCTGAAACGTGAAGATCTGACACATACCGGCGCACATAAAATAAACAATGCCATAGGACAGGCTCTTCTTGCAAAGCGTATGGGTAAAACCCGTATCATAGCGGAAACCGGTGCGGGCCAGCACGGTGTTGCAGTTGCAACGACCGCCGCCCTTTTCGGTAATACCTGTGAAATTTTTATGGGATCGGAGGATATACGAAGGCAGTCTTTGAATGTTTTTCGCATGAGGTTACTCGGTTCGACGGTTACGGAAGTTAGTGCCGGTTCGAAAACTCTAAAGGATGCCATTAACGAAGCTATGAGAAACTGGGCTCTGACATGCTGTGACACATACTATATTTTCGGTTCCGTTCTCGGACCGCATCCGTTTCCCATGATGGTACGTGATTTCCAGAGTATCATAGGGAAGGAAGCTCGCTCACAGATTCTTGAAAAAGAGAAGCGATTACCTGATGTTCTTGTTGCTTGCGTAGGCGGCGGATCAAATGCCATGGGGCTTTTTTATCATTTTCTCGATGATACGGCAGTACGCATGATAGGAGTCGAAGCGGGTGGCAGGGGAAGCGGTTACGGTGAACATGCGGCACGGTTTCTAACCGGCAGGCCGGGTGTTTTACATGGTACATATTCTTATGTATTGCAGGATGACCATGGACTGATCAGCCCGACTCACTCGATTTCGGCAGGCCTTGATTATCCCTCTATAGGTCCGGAACATTCCATGCTCAGACAAGACAAACGTATTGAATATACCCTGGCAACCGATGATGAATGTATCAGTGCATTCAGACTACTTTCCGAAAAAGAAGGCATCATTCCCGCGCTTGAAAGCGCTCATGCCGTTGCTCATGTAATGAAATTAGCTCCGCAAATGAAAAAAGATCAGATCATTGTCATAAATCTCAGCGGCCGGGGAGATAAAGATGTAAATACGGCAATTGATCACATTCATTTGTAAATTAATATCAGGATTTAGGAAGATATATTAATCATTTCAGAATATACTCAATTTGGTAATTTTAACCGAAAATAATAGCAAAAAAAATCAAAATACAAGAAATAACCGTATCAAATCGTGACTTCTATTTCTTTTGATAAATTATGGTTGAGGTAAATAATAATGGGAAGAATAGCTCAGAAATTTGAAGAATTACAGGCTCAGGGTATGAAGGCTTTTATAGCATATATAACAGCCGGAGATCCATCTCTCGATTCGACAGAAAGGCTTGTACGGGAATTTGAGGCACGAGGGGTCGATATTATTGAACTGGGAGTTCCCTTTTCCGACCCCGTTGCCGATGGTCCGGTAAACCAGGAAGCAGCAATGAGGGCGTTAAAAGGTGATGTTACGGTAGATAGCATACTAAAGATGATACGAAACATACGCGAGTACTCGCAAATACCCGTGATTTTCTTTACGTATTATAATTCCGTGTTGTCATTTGGACTGGAAAAGTTTGTAAAGAAAGCAACTGAATCCGGACTGGACGGCGCTCTTGTTTTGGATTTGCCGCCCGAAGAAGCGGGGCAATACAAAAAGCTTATGGATGCTGAAGGACTGTCAACTATTTTCCTTGTTTCACCGATAACTCCCTCCGATCGTCTGGAATTAGTTGCAAAAAATGCCACCGGCTTCGTATATTATGTATCCCAGATGGGTGTAACTGGTGAGAGAGATAATCTTGCTGAAAGTATCCCTGAAAAGCTTCAGGCTATACGAGCATTGACATCGACACCCATTGCAGTCGGCTTTGGTATATCGACACCCGAACATGTTCGGGGGATATCCCGGTATGCTGATGGAATTATTGTGGGAAGTTCTATTGTGAGGAAAATAGGAGAATTAAGCGGCAAGCCAGGATTTGAAAAAGAAGTGGGTGAGTATGTGGCTACGCTTACCGAACCTTTGAAAGGAGATTAGGTATGGAAGAAATTGCCGATTGGCGCGATAAAATTGATGAGATAGATGTACAGTTAGTTACACTCATTAATGAACGTGCACGATGTGCAATAGAAATCGGCAAGATCAAAAAACAAAACAACATGGAAATATTTAATCCTGACCGTGAGCAACAAGTTTTTACCAATATTTTTCAACATAACACAGGACCTGTATCTGATAATGCTTTTTTAAAGCTTTTTAAACAAATAATTACTACATGCAGAAATCTTGAAAAATAAATTTGTTTTTTTACTTGTTTCAGTTGTCAAAAAATAGTAAATTCACGGCGAATTATGTTTTTAAACTATACTTTAAATTCAGTTCAAGGAGAAAAAATTATGGCTCATGTAATTTCCGATGAGTGTACTTCATGTGGGTCTTGTGCAGCAGTCTGTCCTTCCGAAGCAATTTCAGAAGGCGAGGGTCAGTATGTAATCGATCCCGATTTATGTGTTGATTGCGGTATTTGTGTTGATGAATGCCCGGTCGAAGCTATTTCTGCAGGATAAAAATAGTTTTTTTTACATATATCGATCCCCGCTTTCTTTGTTTAAAAAAGCGGGGATTATTATTTTTTTTCTAATACGTGGGGGATTACATGAAAAAAATCGTCGATATGCTTACCCCGGAGCGTATAGCAATTCTCGATGCGCCTGATAAGAAAACGGCTTTAAAGATACTTGCAGATATTTTGGCGAGTGCAGATAGTGTAAAAGATGCACAGGAACTTGAAAATGCGATTTTTGAACGTGAAAGAATCCTGAGTACAAGCATTGGATTAGGAGTAGCTATTCCCCATGTCAGGCTTTTAAGTGTAACTGAAATGACAATTGCCGTCGGTTTATGCAAAAAAGGCATAGAATATGACTCTTTCGATGGTGTTCCGGTTGCTATAATATTTATGATCGCTTCTCCTGTAGGCACTCACCGTGAATATCTGGGTGTTCTGGCTAAGATTGCTCTTCTTCTCAAAAACGAATCATTACGAAATATGATACTTGAATCGGAAACGCCTGAAGATATATATTCAGTCCTCAAAGGACAATAGTGTGAACGTTATTTTATATCTTGCGGAAGCTTTTTTTGTAGCATATATGATGAGAATAATCTGTCTGCGACTGAAAATACCTGCCGTTTCGGGTTATGTCGTTGGCGGTGTTATTCTTGGTGGTTCGTTATTTTTCTGGATCCCTGACGGTCGTACGTTTACCGGGCATTGGTTATATTCCGAAAAGACTCTTGCAGATTTTCAAATCATAACACAGATTGCGCTGGGAATTATAGCGCTTTCGATAGGAACGGAACTCGAATGGAAAAGGCTTAAACATCTCGGTAAAAGTATCATTTCCATAGCTTTTTGCGAAGCCACAGTCGCTTTTGTCGTCGTAACTTTGATTACATATATTATTTGGAAGAATATTTCTCTTTCGTTGATTCTCGGAGCTATTTCATCTGCTACCGCTCCGGCAGCCACCGTTGCAGTGATACAGCAATACAAAGCCAAGGGACCTTTGACAAGTACCATTCTTGCAGTTGTGGGTTTGGATGATGCGATTTCGTTTATAATATTTGCCTTTGCTCTTGCTATTGCCAAAAGCTCTATGAATGGTGAGCATATAAATCTTATGATAGGTTTAATAATGCCTTTTGTCGAGGTCATCGCTTCTCTGCTGTTAGGTACATTCATCGGCCTTTTAACAGCGAAATTAATAAGCCTTACAAATGATCAGGAGAATCTGATTTTTATCCTTGGTGCGATGATTTTTCTGGTTGCGGGAATTGCATCGAAATTCAATTTATCAGAGCTTCTGGCAAACATGGCATGCGGTTCGATACTGATTAATGTGTATCCTTTACTTAAAAATAAAATCAGGTTGAGTTTTCGCTCGTTTATGCCGATTTTTTCGGCACTTTTCTTTATTATTGGTGGCGCTCATTTAAATTTATACAGATTTCCTTCGTTATGGTTTATTTCTCTGGTTTATTTCTTATGCAGGGCATTCGGCAAAATTTTTGGCGCTTTTCTTGGAGCGGCAGTGGGGAAAGCCGATCCGCTTATCAAGCGCTGGGTGGGATTTACCTTATTACCGCAGGTCGGCGCCGCTATTGCTCTGGCGCTGGTTGTTCAACAGGAATTCGGCAACGGTGGATATGGCGCTCAAGGTGTTGAACTCGCTCAAATGATAATAAATGTCTTATTAATTACTACGCTTATAACTGAGTTTATCGGACCGTTTATGACAAAAACATCTTTGTTTAAATTGGGGGAGGCAAAGGAGTGAACGGCAGTATAAAACAAAATATGCATCTCTTGATTTTAGTCCTTTTTGATAATGCGTTGCTGGATGATATCATTTTGGGACTGACAAGTATCAGCGGGGGAAGAGTCACCATGGTTGACGGTGTTTCCGGAACAGCTAATCTCTCCGAAGCAATACCGATGTTCGCTGAGTTTCTTAATATGGGCGGCAGACAATTCTGTAAAGTATTATGCACTTGTGTTGAAGATACAAATCCGATAAAACACCTTCTCGATATCCTGAATACTGCCGGCATAGATTTTCAGGAGAATATCTCCGGTGAAATCTACGATATTCCTTTGAGCGGAGCCATAGTCCTTGAGGAATAAAAGAAAACAAAAAATATCATCTAACTCATGTCCCGGATTCTATAAATGATATGCGGTCTTAAGAAAGAAGCAGTGGCTATATCCAATGAAAAGCTGACCAAGGAAGAAGCCCTCAATGCTATAATTAGAATGGCTTGTAATGCATTTCAGCTTTCTTTTGAAAATGAAATCAGAGCTTCCATATTGGAACGCGAAAATAAATTATCCACGGGTATCGGTCTGGGAATCGCTGTACCGCACTGTCGTATCGAAAACATAAAATCCCAGATTTCGGCAATTTTGCTTATTCCCGAGGGTATCGAATACAATTCTGTGGACGGTCGCCCCGTAAACCTTATGTTTCTTATCATTTCTCCGCAAAATGCCGTTCGCGAGCATATTGCCTGCCTGTCGGCAATATCGCTCACGGTATCGGATGAAGAAACACGCCAAAACCTCATAAATTCGACCACCGGTGATGAATTGTTTGAAAAGTTGAAGAGTATCAAATACTGATAATCACACAGTTTTATTTATGCCTAATACCATCTTGATCCACAATTCAACTGTTTTGATGCGGGTATCTTTCGGATTGCTTTCCTTGATGAATCGATCCATTTCAGGTACTACCTCCTCAAGCCGGTCGGCAAGCCGTGCGATACCGAATGTTTTGAAGAGATTATCCATATCGAGAGGAATGAGAGCAATGTAGTGTTTGAGGTTGTCCAGCGCTTTTCCATATTGCCCTGTTGTGATATAGAGTTCCGCAAGATTGTAATAGGGGAATGGATTTTCGGGAAAGATATCTATAGAATGACAGAAAAGGTGTTCGGCTTTTTCTATGTTTCCCGTTTCACGGTACAAAACTCCCAGATTATTGAGCGCTGTAATATTATATGGGTTGAGTTCGACTGCTTTTTCGAAAGACAGAATGGCGCGTTTTTCATCGCCGATGCCTCTGAAAGCGGTGCCGAGATTGGAAAAAATGGCCGGTTGATTCGCATCGGTCTTCAATGCGGTCTGAAAATGATTTATCGCTTCCTCCGACCGGTCGGTCAGGCTGGTGATTATTCCCATTATGTTATTGGCTTCGATATTTTCATTATCGATTTCAAGTATTTTTCTCACATACGGTTCAGCCATTTTAAAAGCGTTGATTTCCATAAACATACGGGTGATATTCAGGTAAGATTCAATATATAAGGGATCTGAGGAAATTGCATATTCATAGAGCCTCACAGCCTCAACTGGTTGGCCGTCGAGCAATGATAAACCTGCAAGATTGTTTAATGTCGACGAATTATGGGGGTTGATTTCTATAGCTTTTTCATAAGCTTCACGAGCTTTATCGAAATTGCCGATAAGTTCATAAGCTATACCCAGGTTATTGTATGGCCTCGGATCACCCGGATCCGCTTCAATAGCTTTAATGAAAGCCTCTATAGCTTTTTCAATGTTTCCCGAATCAAGTTCACGAATACCAAGCTCGAAATAATCGATGGGATTTTCCGGTTTTTCTTGCATGACCAGCTTTCATTGTTTATGTATGATTGAGTAATTGAAAATATACAACCATTTTATATATTATGCAATTTTATAGTAAGTATCGGACTTAGAATAATTATACTTTACATGGAATGACTATTAAACATAAAAGGGGGGGATTGATTATGGGTAAGCATATATCGAGGCGTGACTTTCTTTCCGGATCAACAGCAGCAGGTTTGGGTTCAATGGTATATATGCATTCATCTGACGTGCATGCAGGCTATGTAAAATTTGAAACGCAGAAACTGAATTTTATGGATCAGTATTATTATGGTGCTCTTGAGATCGTAAAAGGGATACGTGACACACAAATCGACAATATCTCCGCTGCCATGGAGAAAGCCTATGAACTGCAGGTAAAAGGCGGGAAAGTTCGCTCCCACATAAATTACGGCCATTTCGCCATGTTTGCGGGAAGTAAAGACCGTCCCGGACAGCCCTGGGTTCTTCCTCAACCGGGTATCACACCGAAGCAGGAAGAATATAATGAACTGAAAGAAGGCGATTTTATCATAACAAGCCGTGTCAGCCCGGAGTACAACAAACTGAGAGACCGTGGTGTTTATGTTGTCGGGGTAACCAATAATTACTACAGATTTTCAAGAACTCCGCCCGGCGGATTAAGGGAAAGCAATATGGAACTGGCGCTCGAGGACATTTCCGATCTGGTAATTGACAGTCAGGTGCCATGGGATAACGGGCTTGTCCATGCACCGCAGATACCTCAGGTGGCGCTGTGCCCATCGAGTGGATTGTGTCAGTTTGCAGTCTATTGGGCATGTACAGCTTCACTTGCCAATCTTATCGGTACAAAGGGTAAAGGTTCGGCCTCCGAACCGGCACAAACCTATCTCGATATCCTGTATGAACGCTTTGAAATGATCGGTACCGACCGTGCCAAAGTGGATTGGATTGCCGGAAGATGGGTCGATCTTGTCCTCCAAAAGGGTGCCAGAATGCTTGTATACGGCCATCCGCAGGATGTCGAACCATATGACGGCGCCCGTAATATTTTCGTTAATGACGCTTACATTTGCGCATCGAGTTCCATGATAGCCGATCAGTACGAAAAAAAGGCTGACGATTTGCGGGATACCGATATTGTGCTGATTGGAGCCTTTACATCGGATAATAAGTTGGAAATCGATGTCGCACGCCGTGCACGGTCTGTCGGAACTCATAATGTTGCCTTCTGTCCCTATGGAACCGATGGGGACATATCGGGGCCGAGATTGTTCAAGGAGGTTGATTATGCATTCAACACATACAGCGATGAAAGTGCGGGAGTAATAGAAGTCAAAGGTTTTGAAAAGAAGGTGAGCCCTGTTTCAGGTTTAACCGGCGATTTGGTGTTGTGGATGCTTACTGCGCAATGGACAGATCATATGTGCCGTCGCGGCGAGGCGCCATACTACTGGAAAGGATATCATGAGACAGGCGGCAGGGAATATGACGACCTTGTGCATCCGTATTTTCTTGAAAGAGGTTATTGACAGCAGGATAGTTTGACTCAAATCCGCAATTGAGACTTTGGGGCAAATCTTTATTTTTGTGATAATGGGTACTGCAAACAAACACTGATTTACCGGCTGATCAAGTAGCTCTCAAATACAAAGAACTGTGGCAGGTCGAGCGGGTCTTCC
>JAFGMP010000432.1 GCA_016927495.1 Candidatus Latescibacterota bacterium
TAATAAAAATACAACTGAAGTACCCTATTCCGGCAATACCAACCTTATTAGCGGTAATACATATTACTGGCAGGTGGGAGCAGTATCTAAATCGGAAATCAATTCAGAAAGTAGTGTTGGAACATTCGTGGTGAACTTAGGAAATTGATTAATATATATTTCACATAAAAGCCCGGTGCCGTTACATCGGGCTTTTTATAAGTTTCAATCTCAACAGCTTGCAGCACAATATTTTATATTTTTTTACTTAGATGCTTTTAAATCAGTCTTTCTGCAATCCCTGGCTCAAAGAAATGTTAAATTCAGCTTCATCAAGATTTCTTATCCCGGCCTGGGCTGAAAATCTGTATGCATACGGAAGAACAAAATCGAATCCCAAAAATCCGAAGACAGGATTTTTTGTCTCAAACGAATCACGCCACGGCTTCTTTTCCCATGAAACAGCAGTCCCCTGATGAGTTTCAATAGTATCTTTCATCCACCACTGTATTTGAGAATATCCAACTCCGAATGTAAGGTCAACAAAATCGATTTGTTTTGCGATACCGAGCCCGACATAATAATCCGCCCATTTCATTTCGCGTTTTGTAATTTCAGTCCTGTCCGGATAATTCCATTCGATTGTATCTTTTGTTTTATAATAGAATCCACCACCCTGAACAAAAACACGTGTCATCGAATTGGGAAAATTTAAAAGACGAAGTCTGGCGCCTGCTCCGACCCCTGCTTCCATATCGCTGTCATAGTTTTTCTGGACATTAGTATAATTTTCTTTATAATCCAAAAGCAGACTTGCACCGCCACCTTTAAGATATATATCAAACCAGTCTGTCAACCCGGCAGTAACTTTCAATAAGATACGTTCCGAAGATGTGGGAAATTCCTTTGTCTGGTCAAGTTCATATTCTTTTAAAAATGATGAATATTCAATACCGACCACAAGGTTTTTCTTTCCTATATTTGTTCCGGGATCATTAAATAATTCTGCTCTGCTCAACCCTGTAAAACACATCATGAGTGTGAGAAATGCCTTTATAGTATTTTTCATCAGATTATACCCCTTTAAAACCCAATCTCACATAAAGTTCGTTTTCATATAGTCGTTGATTTCTTATAAAATAATACCTTTTATTCTTTCGATGAACTTAATTGCGAAATGCTCATATATATCGGTATCGAAGATGCTGTCAAATTACCATTAGGACTTGTGAGAGTTACTGAAACAACGGTATCGGCAGACGTGTCATTCAAAGGATCAAGATTATTTGTCAGAGTAACAGTATATCTAGTTTTACCGGGTGATCCTGTCGTTATAGATGAATTGGATAGAGTGCCAAGCGACGATTTAATTGTCATCTCGGATTTACCCATTACAGGATTACCATTAATATCATGAATCGTAATCGTTATTACTGTAGATTGTCCCCTGTACAAGATACTTGCACCTGCATCTACATCAAACGTGTCGACTGCCAACGAGAATACAATAGGTGCATAGTTCCAGACAGTAACCTCATCACCGTTATGATCTACGCCTTCAGTATATGCAGTCACAACAGCAATACCATCATTTTCCTGGCCATTACCGTCAAAATCCGCAAGAGGCATATCAAAGAACAACGGCCCGCCTTTCGAACTGTTCGGATTGCCGATTATATTCGAGTTTTGACGTGTCGGGTATGGATTCGCAGCATAAAGTGTTACAGATGCAAGGCCATCCTCATTTGTATAACCTGTTGATGTAGTGATACTACCACCTGTTGTTGTGAAATACACGGCAGTTCCTTTAGGTACAGGGTTTTTATACCGGTCGGTGACGATTACGACAATATTCGCTTTATTATTGTCACCTCCGATTTCACCTGCAAAAATATTTGTTGGGCCGGTTCCGACAGTTATACGTGAATCGGTAAATGGATCACTGGGATTCCGCATATCGAGAAAAGCAGGTCCTGAGTGAACCAGGAACTGTGTCGTTTCACTGGTAACCAGCGGATTGGTCGGATTGCCGTTTGCATTTACAACAGTGGCTTTCACACGCACCGTTCCGGCAACATTACCTGAATGGAATGAAACCGTTGCAGCGCCGTTCACTGTCGGCACAGGATCACTTTCATAGTTGGTAACTCCTTCAGGTGAAATAGACGCAGTTGTATCATATGCTCCGACAAGCTCGAATTTCACCAAATTACCATCGCCGACAGGATTGTTTTTATTGTCTTTAACATGCGCAGTCATCAACAGCGTCTCATTTCGTCCCGAACCTACCACACCGACCGACGTTGGTTCGAACGAAAGATCAACCGACCTCGGATCGCCAGGAACCACAACAATAGTTGTTGTACTTGAAGCATTACCCACTTTTGCAGTTATGGTAGCAGTACCGACAATACCCGATGTCAATTGAGCTACAGCCTTACCTTCCTCATTTGACTGTTTATATGTGGTTATATCACCGATATCGGTTTCAAACGTTATATTAGTCGGTATCGTAACAATTTGATCGTCAAATGTTTTAATTGTAGCAGTGATGTTTGCTGAATCCACTCCATCGGCTTTAATTGTGCGTTTATCAACTTCAAGTTCAATATTTGCCACCTGATTTACACTTGCGCCAACCTCTTCAAACCATATCCATGTAAAGTCCTCAAGCACACCTGACTGCGCTGTAATCATGACGTATCGATTATCATTTTTATCACTTGTCAATGTTGTTGTGGCAATACCCTTTACCGTTTTTGTAATAACCGGATCAAGAGTTCCACCCTCAGTCAGGAAGGATACGGTTGTGCCATCGGGAACATTGGACGAAGATCCATTTTTATCAAAAATGGTAGCTTTAATTATTGACGTTGATTTTCCGTCTGCTGGGATGGTCTTAGGTGAAGCTGAAACGGCTATATATGAGACCACAAATCCCGGCAAAGTAAAGGATATGGAACCCTCTTTTCCACCGGCAGATGCAGTTAAAGTAATCTCTTTACCTGCCGATGCGGAAGGATAGGTTATTGTTGAAGCGGCAACACTATTAACAGTCTTAACCGGACTTATAGCTGCGCCTTCCGGAGGATCGACTTTGAAATATACAGTCGTCCCATCTACAACACCATTCGAATTAGCATCGAGAATAAGCGCTGAAATCGGTAATGAAAAGGTTCCGTCACCGTTATCGATGCCGTCGATATCCCATTCGGTTTGATAACCCGGACGGACTGTTTCAGGCGCACCTGCTATCGTCAGGGTGACAATGTTTGATGTTACCGTACCAATCATAGCCTGTATAAAAACACTTTCAAATTCGCTCTGAACCTGACCGGAATAGAAATATGTACTGGCTATACCCGAAGGCCCGGTTGTCACAATCGCAGGATGTATAAATTCTCCGCCTGCCGGTCCCTGAAGCACTTTAAAACTAACAAGCGCATCAGGAACAGGATTACCGAATTCATCTGTCACGATGGCGATCAGTTCCGAATTACCACCGCCAACAGCGACAATATTCGCATCCACTTTTAGATTAACCGAATCAGGCGCCGCATTTATAAACGTAAACTTTTTCTCAGCCGATACTCTGTATTCTCCATATTTTGTTGAAGCTGAAACAGTAACAATTCCAGCCGTATTACCGCTTGTCAAGGTTGCAAACGCTTTGCCATCTGTGTTTGTTGTTGTATTTGATGTGATAGTACCTAAAGTTGTAAAAAATTCAACATTTGCATTATCAACATATTTTTCTTCAACAGTATCATATAACTGCGCCCAAATAATAAGTTCTTTTCCACCGGTCGGGATTGATGCTTCTTCACTATCTATGGAGAACTGAAGGCGTGTAAAGGTCACATATGTCGAATCGACAGCTCCCGCTCCGTTTATAACAATTTTAGCTCTTCCGGCTTCGCTGCTCGATATGGGAATGGATGCTCTTCCCTGCACATCAGATTTGGCGACCTTCTCACCTATTAGAACATCCTCAAGGTACCACACAAACTTGACATCTGTACCGACAATCGGAACTTCTGCGGCATCTTTCACATAAGCGGTTACATTGGTTTCTTCATCCCCACCGGCGAAAAGATTCTCAGGTGTTGCGGAAACACTGATTTTTACACCGGTAAAGCTTACAGGAATAGTTTCAATGTGCTTTTTATATTTTGCCGTCACCATAGCTTCGCCATTTTTACGTTCGCTTACAAGTGTAGCTTCGGCGCGGCCGTTTTCGTCGGTTGAATCGGCAGCAGTTATAGTACCAATGTCAGTTGAAAATATAATATTTTCACCGACAACAGGATTAAAATTGTCATCACGCAGAAGTGCAGTAATTACCGATGTGCTGATTCCATTTGCCGGAATTTGTGAAGGGCTTGCGAAAAGCTCGATACCACGCGCAACAACTTCGTTGATATTAACAGTAAGCGAATCAACCAAAGTTGATCCGAAACTTACGAATATATATGCAATTCCCGGGTTATAACCTGCTGTAAATGTTGATCTTGCCACACCACTCCCGTCGGTGAACTTACTTCCTTCAATAAATCCGTCAGAAGCGCCGAAATTCACTTCCTTGCTGGTAAGTGGTATATGTGACGTTGTTTCTTTTACTAAAACATTGATAATTGATTTTGTCTGACCGTCGGATGGAAGTTCCTCCGGATCAGCAGTTATATCAAGAGTAATACCTTTAAGATTTATGACTACATATTCCTCGATTACACCGGAAATAACCTTAACATTAGCTACACGATCCTCCCATGATGCCATGCTTGTATATCTGATTGTGGCTTTTCCCGGAGCAGCATCGGCATTACTGGGGTCACCGGTGATCGCAGATGGTTGAATAGTACCGATATCAGTGGAGCAATACACTGTCCTGTTGGAAAGCGGTTGACCGTTGGTATCTGCAAGAAATATACTTAATGTAACATTGCTTTCACCGTCAGCTACCACCGAACTAACTTTCGGAGAAACATTAAGCGTGGCAAGCGTTCCTTCCTGTCCGGGCAAAATAACTGTCTTCGTGTCCTGAATACCTCCGGATGAAGCTGTAACAGTTACTTCTTTACCGGCATCGGAAGGCGAATATGTAAGAGTCGTAGCTGCAACACCGTCAGATGTTGATACCTGATCGGCGATAACTCCGACATCCCCTTTCAGCGAAAAATTGACAACCGTACCATCGGCCACCTTATTTCGATTGACATCAGACACGATAGCCGATACTCCGATACCATAGGTACCATTTGTGTTGCTGGAAAATGTATCGGTATTGAATCCGACAACGACAGAATTAGGCTCGCCTGCTATAGTCAATCTTATAATGTTGGATAAAATGTCACCGATACGCGCTTGAATCTCAACTCCTTCAAGCACCGAACCTTTATTTCCCGGTGTGAACGCCACAACCGCTTCACCACGGTCGTTGGTTACAGCAGTCCCGGGGACAAGTTCCTCTCCTCCTCCGGGGCCTTTTAATAACGAAAACGTTACAGATACTCCCGATTTCGGATTTCCGGTTATATCAAACACCGTGGCACGAATATCGACGGTTTCATCTCTGCCAAATCGGACTGACAGTTTATCGGATCTAATGGTAATAGAATCCACGGTTGCAGCGATAAAATTAACTGTTGTCGATGCGCTGACAGGCGGATCTTTTATTTCTGCCGTTACTGTGGCAGTTCCTTTCGACGACCCGCTGATGAGGTCTGCGGTTACCGTACCGTTGATATTTTTCTGACGTTTTGTAATTGTACCCAAATTCGTCGAAAACTCAATATTGTCCAGTTCAATAGGTTCAAGAGAGCCTTTACTGTCTCTCAAAGCTGCTGTAATCTGAGTTGTAGCTCCACCCGCAAAAATCTCTGTGGACGATGCCGAAAGGGAAAACGTATAATCGGTAAAATTCACGGTGAGACTGTCAAGAGTTCCTAATGCGGACACCTGAACTATGGCTTTTCCTGCTGTATTTGAACTTAAATATGCAGTAACTTTCCCCTGTGTCGAACTCGAATCGACTATTGCCGTACCGCTTGAGATTCCATTTGCGGAATAAAGTGTCCCCATATTTGTTGATAAATTTACAATACCTTCCACTACAGGTGAGCCGGATGCATCTACCAGGCTGATTGTAAGAACTGCCCTGGATTTATTATCGGCGACAAGAATTGTAGGAGATGCCTGATGTGCGACTATTGCCCCTGAAAATTCAACTTTTGTTGTCTTAATTATTTTATTGTATCGTGCGGTAACTTCCGCAATCCCGTTTGTCCGTTCGCTACGCAGGTTTACAGTTGCAATCCCCCAATCATCAGTGACCGCGGACTCTAAAATTATTCCAAGGGTTGTTGTGAAATAGATTTTTTCGCCTTTTATGGGATTTTTATCGGTATCATATAACTGGGCTTTAATTTCAGACACATCAGTCCCGTTAGCGGCAAGAATAGAAGGCGAACTTGAAAGATTGAGGTTCAGATTGCTTTCTATCAAACCCTGATCGGGAGTTATTTGAATAAATGCGGCATTTGAAAAATCATCGATTGCGGCTGTTATTTTAACAGTACCTTCGGTTTTACCGGCATAAACTTTCGCCCGGGCTATGCCATAAGCGTCAGTTACATCATTAATTGTCTGGATTGTTATCAGCGTATCGGCTGAAAAGGTCACTCTGACACCGCTGACGGTTTTTGTTGTATCCTCATCGGAATATACTTTAACCGTAATATTGGCAGATCCTTTGGTTGCAACAATAGATGGTGTATCGGTGTAAACGATAAGTTTTTTAGTTACTTCAGTAGTTCCATCCTCAGGTCCCGTAGTCTGTTCACATGAAAAAACAAACAATATACCTACTATGGTCAATATAACCATCCAACCCAGCCGTGCCGAGCAGTTACTTATTTTCCTTTTCATAATTTACTCCGGTAGAAAACAGTTACACACTAACCAGACTCAGAGTGTACTTCAAATTGATATAGACAATATACCTTTAACCTAATATTACAATTAGTTATCACTTTTTTCAAGGTTATGTGAACTTACAGATTCAACAATATTTGGTGTTATAAAAATGATAAGGTCTTTTTTTATCGTTTCTATCTTCGTGTATTTAAAGAGTTGCCCTATCAAAGGTACATCCTGTAAAATCGGAATTCCCGATTCTCTTTTTGAATCGTTCATCTGACGTAAACCACCTATCACAGCGGTTTCACCATTTGAAGTTATCATCTTAACATCGGCGACCTCTTCGTTAATGGTAACACCCATTCCTACAGCTTCACCGCTTCTCCGCTGTGCATGAACGTCAAGAAGGATTCGGTCATCAGTTAAAATATGAGGAGTAACCTGAAGCCTTGTTGTCGCATCTATCATCTCGGTTACAAGATTACGCGCTTCGTCATAGGTCAGTTTCGGAATCTGTTGGCCTGATTGAATGACAGCGGGTTCGTTATCCTGAGTGGTCACATGTGGCCGTGAAACTATTTCACCTTTATTCGTATCGATCAAAGTAGCCAGCGCCATTTCCAAAGCTACATTCGATATCGTACCAGAATATTTACCGACAAGTAATTTTGATTGATCTTCATCATCGATTGCTATCGTAGATTGTTCACCGGAATTGCCCTCTTTTATGGCAGACCAGTTTACACCGATTTCGGTAAGCGAACCGGAATCAACCGTAACCATTTTTACTTCAATCGATACCTGTTTTGTCTCTGTATCGAGATCTTTAACTATATCCTCGATAACTGCAAGACTCGAATCCGAAGCTGTAAACACCAGAGAGTTTGTCCGTAGATCAACAGACGGTTTATCCTGCTCACCAAGAAGCGGGTCAAGAGTTTCTTTTATATCTTCGGCACGTGCATTATGTATTTTTATCACTCGTACCTGTTCCGGCTCAATGAGTCTTTTTTGCATTTTTTCATTTTTGATTTTTTCTTCAAGGTCATCTATCTGTTTTTCATAACTTGTACGTGGGAGCACTTTGATAAGCCCATTATCTTCATAGCCGACAAGATCATTCATATTCAATACGGCAATTAGAGCTGATTCCCACGTGATGTCCTTGAGAAAAATCGTGCATTCACCTTCAATCGACTTATCGAGAATTATATTGCGGTCACCTATTTCCGATAATGTTTTAATGACCTGTCGTATATCCGCATTCTCAAAATCAAGACGAGATATCTCAACGGAAAAACCTTTTGCTGATTGGCTTTCAGCGGATATGAAGGTAGAAATAAGCATTGCGCCTGACAGCAGGAGCATAACCCAAATATGTTTTTTCATGTCAGTCACCCCGATCATTGGTTGCCTTTTATTTTAAATGATAAAAATGTTTGTCGAGACAGTATTTCACTACCGGATTTATTAATGGCAATAACTTTCCAGAACAGTAAGGTATTCGAAGGTAAGTCCATACTTTCTATCAGCAAATATGATGATGATTCAATTTCCTCTCTGATTAAAACAGGCTTCGTAAAATCGGAGTTATCGGCAATTATAAGTTTATAAGCAACTCTTTCACCTGAATAATCAGTCCAGTTCATTAGATATGGTAATGTAATCCATGATTCCGAAGGTGGATCGAAAAGTGAAAATGAATCATATTCGATTTCCTGAGTAATTGCCGTCGATCTGTCCAAAACAGGCAATACATTCTTTTTCCCGAACCATTGTTCATCGATCGTTTTTGTATTGATGGATGGAACAACAATATCTTCTAACCTGATATCTCTTTGAGGCCGCATACTTTTTTCATATATGATATTTATACCAGGTCTTTTAATCACTTGATCGCCGGCTTCTTCAGCAATGACGGTCGACTTAGATGTTTCGAGCCTCAGAATAATTGATAAGGCACGGCCATATTTAACAATATGCAAATACACGCTGTTGTCTGTGATCTGAGTTACATAACCACCATAGACCATGTATCCTTCGCGAAGGACATGGGCAAATCCATCGGAATCAATTACAAGAGCATATGTATCGATATCGGATTTTACTATTCCGCGAAGTTCAGAACCTTCATAGTTGAAGAGATCCTTTATTTTGTCTTCATCTTCTGTTACCTTTGGGGCAAGAGAACCAAACGGGTCACGTCTGCCGCCGGATTCATATTGGGGCAATGTACGTGAAAAATCGGAAAGGTCATCAGCCTGAACAGTCGAATCTGCCTGCGTTTTTTTTGTTGTTTCTTGCTGTGCCTGAGGCATTTGATGCATAGCAAAAGTAAAAATTAAAGCAATCAGCAATAGTTGTTTTCTCATGACCAATATCCTCAAAGCTCTTCTTTACCTGTCATTTTAAAAACATATGACGTCAATGAGCATTCAATCGACAAATTTCTCGGTTGATCCGCAAGCCCCTCGTTCATTTCCTCCCCCATGAGCGCTTCGGTATTGGTGGATATTCGCAAATCCGAAAAGCTCAATATTCTCGGCAAAGCCATAATATCGCTCATGAATTCGGCAAATTGATGGTATCCCGCTTCTATGGTTATCCTGTATTTATTCGCCCGGTAGGGTTTGTTGGCTCCTTCTATACTTTCCGTAGCTTTAAATTCAACAAGATATACCTTCGTTCTTCTTTCGATCTCCGATAATTGATCGAGTAACAATGCAACATTCTCTTCCCCGGGTAAAAATTCCTCAAGTTCGGTAAATTTATTTTGAAGCATTTCTTTTTCTGCATTAAGTTTACCCGGAGACTGCAACGTCGAACGCATGCGGTTCAATTTCTGGTTCAATGTGGTTATCTCAACTTTTTTCTTTTCTATAATCCCAATTTTAGGTTTGATCATGAAATTATAAAATAACGCAAGCAAAACAACCGGTATCATAAAAATCGCTACAGTCTTTTGCGTCTTGGGATCACTCATATCAATGTTCAAAGCCATAATCTATGCCATCCTTAATATTATTTCTTTTTGGGTTTCTTATCTTTTGCGCCTTTTTCTACTTCAGGCTCAGGTGGTTGATAAGTGGCCAAATCAACTTTAACGATATATTGAAAAGCATCCTGAATCTCTATTGGTGAAGGAGTAATCGATTGAAGCGTTACGTTTGAAAACCTTTTATATTTTTCCAATCCCTGCAAAAAAACGGAAATACTTTCTTTAGTATACGACATACCCTCAATATTAAAAGACACCGTATTGTTTACATTAATTTCGCTGATACTCAATAACCAGAGATTTTCGGGTAATATACTGTTTATATGCTGAATCATGGCAAAACGCAGATCACTGTCTTCAGTGAGTCCTCTTATTATGCTAACGCGTTCACTAACTTTTTTTGTGAGGCCGTCCACCTCTTCCTGCAAATCAACCGTCTTCTGCAATAATTTAAGTTGTTGCAGCAATGACTGATTTTCACGGTCCATCGATTTCAGTGAATTACCGAGGTAAAAATAATATGTTCCCATGCCAATTGCAGTCAGAATTATCAGAAGAACAGCGAGTGACCTGTAATCAAGAGGTATTTTGGCTCTTTTCGGTCTGAATTCCCGCGGTAACAGATTTATGTCAATATACACAGCATCCTCCGTCTTATACCGAACGTGCCGCCAAACCCATAGCTACAGACAGGATTGTGCCTATCTTCTTGGGATCGCTGCTTTCCATAAGTTCTTCTTTAAATTTAACTTTATTGAACGGATCCAAAATAATTACCTCAGCGCCGGTTCGAAGTTCAAGCACATTGATTAATCCGGGCACCCAGGCATATCCCCCCGTCAGTACTATGAGGTCAATTTTCCCGACAGCATCGGAAGCCTGAAAATATGACAACGCAACACTTACCGCATTTGAAAATGATGTGTTTGCATTATTCAACGATTCAGTCAGAGTATCAGGATCAAGATCCGGTCTGATATCGCCCTGTAATACGTTATGCCTTTGAATAGCGGTTAAGTCTGTTACAGATTCAAGTTCTCTCAAAAACTGTGTCCCGGCAACCGAAATATCACGGGACGAATGATAGATACCATTTCTGAGAAAAGCCGCAACCGTACTTTCAGTGCCAATGTTAAGAAGAACACAGGATTTGTATTTTTCAAAATCATAATTGTGATGAAAAATGTTTGTAAGAGCAAAAAGATCAACGTCGATTTTAATCGGTCGTAAACCGGCTTCACCAAGAAAATCGATATATGAGAGTATTATGTCGTTTTTGGCTACGACCATAAGAACTTTCATCTTTTTTGCGGTTTCATCACGTTCAAGAACCGAATAATCAATTTCAACATCATTTAAATCAAATGCCGACATCTGCTCGGCTTCAATCATAACGGCCTCACGCATTTCCTTTTCCGGCGTGAGATTCATTGTCAAAACATCAGAAAGGATTGCATAATTAGGTAACGCAATCACCACATCTTTCAGATGTGCATCGCAGCGCGAAACCGCATTCAATGTTGATTGGGCTAAACTGGAGGGATCTCGAATTTCACCAGATTGGACAGCGCCTTCAGCAATAGGCTCAAGCGCATAACTCTCAAGAATATTTATTTTGCCTTTTACCGTCATCTTCACCGCTTTTATCATGCTGGATCCGATGTCAAGGCCTATGGTACTCTCTTGTTTTCTAAATATTTGCATGGCAATGCGTCCCTGATTTTATAACGCTCACATTATCAAAAAAGACAAAAAAATGGGGGCAACTCACCCCCATGAGCTAAAAATATATAAATAATTTAACAGAGTTCGCACCCTCATGTATATAAACACCATACATTTATAAATTTATTCCTTTTTTTTATTCTGTCAAGTAAAAAATTTAATAACGTACTGTGAAACTGTAACTTATGAATCTATCAAAACTATATA
>JAFGMP010000433.1 GCA_016927495.1 Candidatus Latescibacterota bacterium
GTGGAAAACCGGAAATAAACTGATTGTAAACAAGGTTGGTCGATAGTATACCCGCCAGCAGCATGTTTTCAACTTCACTCGAATCAGAATTCTTTTGTAATTTTTCCAATAGATTTTTTATTTTTTTCACATTAAATAATTCTTCATTTTGTATCATAATATCTGGTATAGTATTATCAGACGTATTTGCCAACAGGCTTTTATCTATCGGCGCACGAAATGGATGTTTGGGTCGATTAACGATATTTTCAGGTAAAACTCCATTAAATATTTTTTTCAATATATACTTTTCATTTAAACCTTTGATTTTATGTTTTGCGGGTACTTTCGCCATGAATTCGATGAGACGGTGATCGAGATAAGGCAGCCTGATTTCCACAGAATGAGCCATTGATACCCTGTCTCCCTGAGATGATAGTAGATAATTACTCATAAAAAGTATAGTCTCAAGATACTGTGCTTTTGATAAACCGTCCCATGTGTAAAATGAACCGGGAAGTATGCGTCTTATTTCTTCAAAACAATTGTATGAATCGATTGATGCTTTCAGGTCATCTGAAAAAAATTGTTTTATTCTGCCGGTATTGTTCCATCTGATCAAGTGTGAATATAACGGATTATCCGTATCACTCAATCCATGCCCAAAAAATTGTTTAAGTAAATTTCCCGTTTTTTGATTATTGAATATATAGGGGTATAATTTTGTGATCAGTAGAAATCGGAATCTGGAATTTTGTTGCCGCGCCCAGAACCTTCTTACCTTGTCCTCCCTGAATATATTGTATCCGCCAAATACTTCATCTGCGCCTTCTCCCGTGAGAACTACTTTGATATTGTTTTTACGGACCAGAGAGGAGAGTAAAAATAACGGAACAGGTGCAGTTCGTAATATCGGTTTTTCACAATGCCATATAACCTCAGGAAAATATTCACGAATTTGTTTATTTGACACTGTTATCTCTTCATGTTTGATATTGAGGTGTTCGGCTACCTGTTTCTGCAGGGCGCTTTCATCAAATGCTTTTTCCTCAAACCGTATACCGAATGACTGTACATCATGTTTAAAATTTCTGGACATGAGTGCTGTCACCCCGGAGGAATCCAATCCTCCGCTCAAATATGTTGCAACAGGAACATCGGCCCGTAAACGGATTCTGACTGCATCGCAAATAATATCACTGACATTCTGACAAATTCTGTCCGTATTCCAGTCTAATATTTCATGTTTATCGTAATGGGGAAATTCCCAGTATTTTGTAACGGTGATTTTTCCGCCGACAGTTTTGAGGTAATGACCGGGCGGAACTTCATAAATTTCTTTAAATACTGTTCTGCCTGGAAGAGTTGTCCAGAAAGTAAAAATTTGATCCATCGCAATCGGATCGATTTCACGCCTGATGGAATTTGAAACAAATATCGATTTTATTTCGGAAGCAAAGTACAGCTTGCTTTTGCTCACTGTATAGTGAAGAGGACGTATGCCGACACGGTCTCTTGCCAAAAATAATTCATGAGTACGTGAATTCCATATAGCAAAGGCAAAATTTCCATTCAGATCATTGAGACATGATGTACCTTTTTCTTCGTATAAATGGATTATTACCTCAGTGTCGGTGTTTGTGTAAAAACGGTGGCCTTTGCTAATTAAATCCGTACGAAGTTCCGGAAAGTTATATATTTCTCCGTTAAAGACAATCCATAAATCTTCATTTTCGTTATGAATCGGTTGTGTCCCGCCAATCAAATCGATTATACTTAATCGTGCGCTTCCCAGCCCTACGTGATCGTCTATATATATACCGGTTTCGTCAGGACCCCGATGGTGCATGTAGCCGATCATTTTTTTCAGAATATCTAAAGAAATACCTGAAGATTCTTCTAAGTTACAAATACCGGTTATGCCACACATTATTTTTTAATCCAGATGTAAATGTTGAATTATACGTTTGTTCCTGAATAATAATCAAAAATCTTCATTATTGCTAAGAAAACATTAATATGAAATGAATTTATATAAGGTATTCAGATATTTTCGGATCAATAGTAATACCTACCGAACAGAGTAAATACCATGCCATACAGACTAAACCTTGTTTATAATTTAGCAAATTCTTCAAAGCTTCAAAGTATTTGCAACAAATAAATAACAAAGTAAGTATTTTTTTATTGACATGTTGAAATTTTATCGTATAATTATGTAAGGATGATTGAGTCTGAATCGTATCTATGGAATGAGTAAAATAGTAATTATTCAATAAATCCTTCGTGATGATGATATGTTGAGCAATTAATGACATGATTGCTTGAATGTCATGAATTATTTGGCAATGAATAGTATAAAATTAAAATTTTATGTGATTCGCATCACTAACAAAATCCTAAATTTGCTTATATATCTCGTAGATATATATTACCATTACAGATTAATAATAAATCCAATCTAAAATGTAAATTTATAATCGTTTATAATATCATAATAAAACCGGGGATAGGTAATGAATAACTTTAATGGAATTCCGAATTCTCTCAGGGCTATTTCTATTTGGAGGTTTTTGAGAGTATTTGCGGTGGTTACGATCATATGGGTGGTTTATAGTATTTCAGCTGAAGCATATTCTCTATCTCAAGCCTTTGTATGGTTAAAAGACAGATTTTTGGAGATTACCTGGGAAGCCCCCAAAAAAGAATGTGACCATTTCAGAATTGAAATATCAAAAACCGATCTTATGGCAGAACCCGTAGTTACATCACTATCGTATGTATTTACTGATAAGTCTAATTATCAGCTTGAACTTCAGGATGACTTTTCGTATATGTTTCGTGTTCAGGGAGTAGGTACTTACGGTGCATTGTCCGATTTTTCCGATTCGACTTCATATTTTGTTTTTGAAGGCGGTGAAATAGCGAAACAAATTACGCAGCAGGATTCTCCGCCAGTTGAATTTGCGCTTTCACAGAATTATCCCAATCCATTCAACAGTCAGACAACAATTGAATATCAGATATCTGATATGGGAATTGACGCAAGTGGCGCCGAGGTAAATCTAACGATTTATAACACTCTCGGTCAACGAGTTGTGGAATTGGTAAAAGAACATCAGCCAGCCGGTAAACATCATGTTATTTGGGATGGTTGCGACAGTTTCGGTCGCCAGGTTGCTTCCGGGAATTATATTTACCTGCTAGTAGCCGGTAAGTTTAAATCCTCCAAAAAAATGGTTTATATGAAATAAACTAATTACGATGATTTTTACTTTTGAAACCCCTAAAAAAGGGAGGAATTCATGCCCCCTGTAATCCGTAAAAAGTATATCGTTAAAAGAGATTTTCAGTTAAGAATATTTTTTGAAACAGTGATATTTATGTTTTTTGTTGCAGCTCTTGTCGGCTGGACCGTCTATTTAGGTGTTTTTAAAACAATTATTTTCGAATTAAGCGGTGAAAAAATCACGTTGATGAATCGTATAATCTCTCTCAGGATGTTTATGTGGTTCATTCCTACGGTTTTTGCAATTATCATTATCAGCGTTTTTTTTACTCATCAGATTGCAGGGCCTATATTCGTATTCCAGCGGACCATTAAAAATATGGTTGACGGGAGACCTGTTAATAAAATTCAACTCCGAAAAAATGATAAGCTTAAAGACCTCGCCGAAGATCTGAATAGATTTATCGATTATATCAATAAAAAGCACAGACCCGAAACAGGTGATATGGGTTAATTCTGAGGTTGTAGCTTTTAGTAAGTTTCTATATCAAAAAAAATAATTGGATCTGTTGCGAAAAATCCTGATATGTCAGTATTGAAATATTCTGTAGTTAACAATTAATGTCTCAAAATGGAATTTTATGTTTCATAATGAATTTTAATTACACTGAGAATACACCTTATATAAATAATGGAATACTTAAAGAGTTAACCGGTACAAATAGAAAAAAGAGAAAAATTTATTTTAGGCATAATATTTGCATTTCTTTGATAACAGAATTATAAATATGAAATATGAGAGAAATAAATCCGAATAAATCCGAATAAAGGAAAAGAAAGAAAAGTAAGAGACTGACAGAGATACATATGCTATAAATAAACTTCACGCTTGATAAGGGCAAACCATTTGAAAGAATGGGACGCAAAGCTTCTGGTCTAAGTCCGAAACATCAGGATATGATAGCAGAGTTGCCGGGCGATGCAGCACCTCCTACGGGTTGCATCATGCACGGCTCATGAACTTTTATAGGAGGTGCAATAATGCAAAAATTCAATGAAAAAAATAATAATTTCCGGTCAGGACAGTTAGCGGCAAAGATTTTATTACGCTTGTTTGTTGTGGGACTGTTTCTTGCAGCAGTACAAAATGTTTTTGCATCATCATCCGCATTCTCGGGGGATAGAATGCTAAATATAACATGGAATGTTCCGGAACAGGGGGCAGACCATTATCGTCTTGAAATTACCAGGAACGAACTAAATAACAAATCTGCTTCGGAATCTGTCTGTTATGTTTATACAAAAAGCAACAATTACCAGATGGAAATTGAGAATGATGCCATTTATTCAATAAGGACTCAATCGGTTGATGCTTATGGTGTATTTTCCAATTTTTCCGAAGAGACAACTTTTGTAATAAATACTGATGGAATAACATCCAAAATAGTGTCTTTGAATGACACTTTACCCATGGAATTTTCGGTTGCCCAGAATTATCCAAATCCGTTTAATCCGGTCACTACCATATCTTATACGTTACCGAAAAATATGAATGTGAAGCTGACTATTTATAATATAACAGGACAGAAAGTAACGGAACTTCAAAGTGGATTATTCGAGGCAGGTGTTCATAATGTGGTATGGGATGCCTCTGATATGCCGAGCGGAACCTATTTTTACACTATCAATACGAATGAATATTCTCAATCCAATAAAATGCTATTATTGAAATAATAAATTGAATTTATAAATATCATTACATCCTTATCGGAGGAGGATTACAATGAAAATAAATAGATATCGTTATGTGACATTACTATTAATGTTTATTTTTTTATTTTTAGGTAATTTTGTTTCGCATTCTTTTGCGGTTAACCATTATATACGTCCGGGTGCAACCGGGAATAATTCGGGATCTGACTGGACGAATGCCTGGACTCAGCATCCGTCAAGCTGGATTCGGGGCGATACGTATTATTATGCTGACGGTGTTATTGACAGCAGGTGCATTATTAGTGCTGCGGAAAATGGAAATACCCGAATATTCGTTAAAAAAGCTACAGTCCAGGATCATGGCACTGACGTCGGGTGGAGTAATTCTTATGGTGACGGTAAATTTGTTTTTTCTTACAGCACACCTGCCGCCAATCAGGCCGTTATATTAGTCTGGAATGGTTATGTTACCATTGACGGTCAGACCGGAGGTGGACCCGGTAACTGGAGAGAAGATTTCGGATTTGAAGTTTCTATACCCGATAGTACCGATGCGGAAAATTTTGCACTAATAAAAGTCTCAAATGGCATATCATATATTTCACTATCCCATATTGATTTAAAACAAGCCGGTATGAATAATTGGGAACCGGTTGAAGATGGATATAATAATAAACAAGACTGTATATTATGTGCTTCTTCAGCTGGTATAAACAACATACATATTAGTTATTGTTATTTACATGAGGCTAATCGGACCCATATTTTTTGGAATTTTGTGAGCAACAGTATTGTTGAATATTCTTTTTTTGAAAGACGCCAGGGTGCACCTCACGGAGAAGCGATATCTGTGAACTATAGCGGTTTAAATGCCAATAACATTTTCAGGTATAATATGTTTGCTGATATTTCCGGTACCGGAATAATTGTAATAAAAGATTCTATCCAGTCTCTATTTTATATCTATGGAAATATTTTCATGACCAAAGTCAGAGATAACTATTATACAACCAATGGTGTGATATGTAATACAGGCGGCGATACAAACACTCATATGTATGTGTTTAATAATACTATGATAAATATGGGCGGAGGTAATACAGGCATTTCCTGGCGTGGTGATAATGTGACCGGTAATATTGCATTTAACAATTTGTGGTATAACTGTGAAAATTCAGGTGTGGAAGGCGTGCAACTCTATGGTTATAATGAATACAGAGACACTGATTTCATATATGGAGTTAGCGCCGGCCCGAGTGACATTGTGGATAGTGGTAATCCATTTACGAAAACTCTGCCTGAAATTATTAGCAGTTTGGAATTCGGCAGGAAAAATGAGTCAACTCCCGGAGTATCACCGACATCCCGATATAGCATGAATGAAGTTGAGGGTTTAAATAAAGACATGTTCGGAGTGACAAGGGCTTTTGATAGTGTCTGGACTATAGGAGCCATAGAATATCCTCCGTCAAATCCACCTGATTCACCGCCGCCTCCTGCTGTACCGCCGACAATTACATCGGTAACGGTCGATCCAAATACCGGCACGGTTAATATTGGTGGCACGGTTACTATCACTGTTACGGCAGGTGGTAATGAGACAGGTCTCACACCATCGAATGCTACATTCAATGCCAAACAAATTGTTTTATCTGACCAGGGTAATGGAAAATACGCCGGTACTTATACGGTTGCTCAGGGTGATAATGATGCGGTTAATGCCCAAGCAACAAATATTACATTAACAGGTCCCGGTGGGACAAGCGCTCCGGCATCTTCTTCAGGATCGACGCTTATCATCGATGCGCATACATTACCACAGCCTCCTGTAATAGCATCCGTGACCTTAAATCCGACAAACAAACGGGTTAAAATAGGTGATACGGTTACTATTACGGTGACAGCCCAAAACAACCAGTCCGGGCTTACACCATCGAACGCAACATTCAACGCAAAACAAATAGCCCTTAACGATCAGGGTAATGGAAAATATATTGGTACCTATACGGTTACTCAGGGAGATAACGATGCGGTTAATGCCGAAGCGATGAATATTACCCTTTCGAGCGGGGGAGGGACAAGCACACCGGCTTCATCTTCGGGATCAAATCTCAGTGTAGATGCTCATGCGCCGAATATCACATCGGTTGTGTTAAACCCGAATACCGGTGTCATAAGGCCTGGGGAAACCGTCACAATTACGGTTTATACCGCTGGCGGAGAATCAGGTCTTGCTCCGTCGAATGCAACTTTTGTAGGTAAATCCGTTCATCTGTCAGATCAGGGCAACGGTACATATTCCGGGACATATACAATTCAGGCTACGGACAGCGGACAGGAGTTCGCTCCCAATGCATTATTTTCTGATGGCTTCGAAAACGGAAACACTAATCAATGGACTTCCACAAGTTCAGGAATAATTGCCGGTAATGTAGCGAAACTTGGAAATAATGGTGTGGTTTATGATGTACAATCAACCTCTTATAAACTAATGCAGAAAGATTTTGGATCGGATTATTTTGCAACATATTCGAGTTTCTATTTCAAACTTGATGCTGATTTTGTTATGGGTGATGGTGAACAGTGTTATATCATGAGTATGAATAACACCCAGAATAGCAGGGCATGGAGTCTCAGTTTGAGGAGAAGCGGCCCCAATTACCAGATAATTGCCGCTAATGGAGGACTGATCGGAAACTGGACCACAATTAACAAAGGTCAATGGTATTGGATAAAAGTGAAACATATCAGCGCTGTTAACGGATCGATTGAATGGTGGGTTGATGGAATGAGCAAAGGCTCACATTCCGGTAACACAAGTTCTGTGGCAGCAGGGAAATTAAGTGGAATTTATATGAATCAGGTTGGTGCCGGTACAAGAGGTAAGATTTATTGGGATCATTTCCAGGTTACACCTACGGACCATACTGAGTCAGCGGTGCTCGAAGCGACCGGTATTACTGTAACTGATTCCGCAGGAAATACAAGTAACGTTGCTTCATCGAGTGGATCGCAGTTAACAATCGATACATCGCCGCCAGCTCCGGATGCTCCGACGATAACCTCGGTGATAATCAATCCTAATTCCGGATTTGTCAAAGTCGGTGGGTCGGTATCCATTACCGTTACAGCGGGAAACAATGAATCGGGTCTGACACCTTCCAATGCCACGATTAACGGTAAACAGGTAACACTGTCCGGTCAGGGTAACGGCACATATACCGGTATATATACAGTGCAGGAAGGTGATAATGAAAATACAAATGTTGAAGCAATTAATATTACTTTAACCGGAACAGGAGGCACAAGCGCTCCGGCATCATCATCCGGTTCCAGCCTGACTGTAGATGGGCGGACTCCTGCTATTTCATCGGTAACTATAAGTCCTGACACAGGAACGGTAACTGTGGGTCAAAGTGTGTTTATTTTCGTAACCGCAGGTGGTAACGAGACAGGACTGACTGCATCGAATGCGATGATTAACGGTCGTTCGATACCATTGGTTGACTTGAATAATGGTATTTACAGGGGTGAGTACATAGTAGGTTCCGGAGATAATGAAGGCGTAAATATAGAAGCGACAAACATAAGGCTTACCGATATGGCCGGTAATGTTAGTACAGCAGCGTCGTCATCCGGCTCATCGCTTTCAGTCGATATAACAACGCCTGAGAGCCCTCCCGATGCACCTGTTGTTGCTTCAGTTGCCATAAATCCCAACTCAGGTACGATAAAAACAGGTAATACGGTCAACATAACAGTCACGGCCGCAAATAACCAAGCCGGTCTGACACCATCCAATGCTACGTTTAACGGTAAACAGGTTCCATTGGTCGGTCAGGGTAACGGTACGTATACGGGAATTTATACGGTTACGGAAGGTGATAATGACGGTGTTAATGTAGAAGCAACAAATATAACGCTAACCGGTGCAGGCGGTACCAGCGCTCCTGCGGCATCTACCGGTTCTACTGTGCGTGTGGATGCACATAAGCCGGTAATAACATCGGTTGTTGTAAATCCGAACAGCGGTTGGTTGAGAGCCGGTCAAAGTATAACTATTACTGCGACAGCAGCCAAC
>JAFGMP010000434.1 GCA_016927495.1 Candidatus Latescibacterota bacterium
CGGTAGAGGTCGCCGTCCCTGAATACGGTGTGATAACCTGTACCGCTACCTTCCCATGGGGCATCGTGAACCATTACGATTTCACGTGGTGTAGGTTTATGGAGCCGCAGATCGAGTGTATCGTCCATCTTTTCGATAAGATAATTGTCGACCATAAGCTCCGATCGTGAACCTATGAAAACAGGAGGTTCATTAGCATACGCAGCAAAAAACGGTGAAAAAAAGCACAGAAAAATAAATGAGATAGCCAGAGAGAAAACATTACCTGAAATTTTCATATTTTGTTTCCCAATATAAGATTATGATAAAAATAAAAAATTCAGCACAAAAAGTACTCGATGGAAGGATTCGGTTTTATTATTCAGATATAATAAAAAAAATTATCTATAGTGTAAATAACGAATTATGAAAAAATATTATTAGCCACTGATAGACACGGATAAACATGGATATGATACTGAATATTTGGGAGAACCTATGAATTAAGGAAAGTAATGACAAAATGTAATTGATAATTTGATTTTTGAAGTAATTAACCGTAATTTGTTTATATAATAAATATCGTTCGAATCAGATTAATATCTGCACGCAAGGCTACAAAACAGGAATATAGAAAATATCAAGGTATATAAAAATGAAAAAGAACCACGATTTTTCAAAAGGTGAGCATGGTAAATTCTATCACGAAGATGCAGTTTATCATTTGCCGATATATTTAGATTCCCAAATCGAGGAAATCATCCGTGATTTAGCTCAGAAGAAAAATACAGATACTCAGACGCTCGTTAATGACTGGTTAAAAAATAATATTAAAGTTATACAATCGGTTTTGGATTAAATTTAAATCATGTAGTAATTCCTGGAAATTTACCTGATCCGCGTAAATCGGCATTCTGCCTTTTTGTTATACATCCGGGTTAAATATACTCGATCGAATCGATCAGACGTTTGATTTCAATTGCCTGCCTGCCTTTATATGCAGCCAGAGACTCAAATAACTCTTTCATTTCTCTCGATAAAATCAAGTCAGCAACAGAGGAGTAGAATGCCTCGATTTTCAGCTCATAATTCAGAATGCATTTAATGATTTCAATCGGTTTCGACTCGCATTTGATTTTGTCTGTGGGAATCAAATTTCTGATGTTACAATCGGGTGTGTATTGAATCCACTCATCTTTGCCGTAGTTTTCGACACGGATCTCTTCGACATACTGCATGTTATTCACATGGTTTTGTTTGAGAAGGGCGACGATCTCTTTTGATTTTTCGCTTTCGAGTGCTTTTTCCGCTCTGTTATAAAAGTTTGTTAACTGATTTTCCCAGCCGATTACTATCCTGAGCAGTTGTTTCATGTTATGATATGTTTCCATGCTGTTTCACCCCCTTTTAATTCGGATATATAGATTGAGTAAAAACCACAACAGTGTATATGAATTTAATTAATAGCCACGGATGAACACGGATAGAAACGGATATGCTGGTAAATATATGGTAGGGAATGTGGTAGAACACAGATATAAGGTTGATTATTCGTACCGGTGATGACCGGCCGGGTGACGCCGGAATGATTGATAAACCGGCGTCTTTATGCGAAAAGGATGTACCGTTTTTGTTTTGATCTGCAGCCATAATATAAACCACACAATAAAATATCGAGGCGCTGCAGTGACATACAATAAGCTGATGATGCAGAACACAGAATTAAGTATGACAACGTTTCAATCAGCGATGAAATATTATTCTTCGTCGTTTTTTTACGGTGTCATTTATTTCCTTTTGTTCTGCCGGTGTTTCATGAATCAGTGTTTAAAACTCCTTTGCCCGGTAAAGACCATTGCCACATTCGCTTCGTTGCAGGCTTCGATGCATTCGAAATCACGGGCCGAACCGCCGGGCTGTACCACTGCAGTTACACCTTCGTTGATACCTACATCAACACCGTCACGAAACGGGAAAAAGGCATCGGAAACCATGGAACTTCCGATCAGGCCGCCTTTTTTCTCCGCTACTTCATTGTCAATTTCAGCTTTTAATGTCATATCTTTAAGATTGTTGTAAGGTATTTTATATTTTCCCCAGCAAATCCTGTCAGCAAGTTTACGGTAGGCTTTGTCACGGGCTATTTCGGCAACTCCGACCCTGTCCTGTTCTCCTGTACCGATACCCACCGTGATACCGTCTTTGATATACAGCACCGAATTACTGGTTACGCCGGCTTCAACCATCCATCCGAATAAAAGGTCGTCATACTCCTTATCGGTCGGAAGCCGGTTAATTTTATATTCGTTACCTTTATAGGTTGCCTGAGCCGGGATAAAATCTTCTTTTTTACGGGTCTGCGGTACAAACGACCATTGAGTGATCAAGCCGCCGTCAATGAGAGATTTGAAATCAACAACTCTTTGACCGTCGAATTCATGCAGCCGGGTAATGTTGGCTATCCGCATGACTCTGAGATTTTTTTTACTGGCAAAAATATCGAGCACACCCTCAGCGAATTCCGGACCAACGACAACTTCGGCATAATTTTCGACGATAAGCCCGGCGGTTTCAATATCAACTTCACGGTTCAGCGCAATAGCGCCGCCAAATGCCGCAAGACGATCCGCCATATTTGCACGGTCATATGCCTGAGCAAGCGTGCTGCCTTTTGCCACCCCGCAGGGATTGTTATGTTTAACGATTACCGCACATGGTGTTTCGGTGAGATAACGAAGTATGTTGAGGGCATTGTCGGTGTCGGTGATATTTGTTTTACCGGGATGTTTACCGGATTGCAACAGTTCAACATCGGATGCAAGATAGTTGCCGGGCTGGATGCATTGTACATCACCGAGTAGCAGATTACCATTGACCAGTTTGTAGAGAGCAGCTTCCTGTCCGGGATTTTCACCGTACCGGAGACCTTTTTCGACATTATCGATCAGCCAGGATATCTTTTCATAAAACAGAGTCTGTCGCCCGGAATCATCAACGAAAGATATTTCCATTCTCGGAGGATAATGATCATCCATAATTGTTTTATATGCGCTTTTAAAATCCTTCGCAGGCATGCTTTTAATCCTCCTGTTTGATCCCGTAATATGTTTATTATTATTTCTTATATAATGTACGGAGAAATTTGGTTTAGCTGAATTTAGGAAATCCAATTTAAAATCTACAATTTGAAGCTAATCAATACAGTTTGAAAAGTCAACTCCGGTTTGAATAATCACAACAACATAATATCATTAATGACATAAAATATCATGCAATAGTTCTGGCGGCAGATTCAATTGTATTATGAAGCAGCATGGTTATGGTCATCGGGCCGACTCCACCGGGAACCGGGGTAATTTTCGATGCCTTTTGTGAAACGCTGGCAAAATCCACATCGCCCGTCAACCGGTAGCCACGTTCTTTTGTCGTATCGTCAACCCGGTTCATTCCGACATCGATGACCACGACACCATCTTTAACCATATCACCGGTTATCATCTCAGGGCGGCCTGCGGCAACAATAAGAATGTCGGCCTGACGGGTAAAATAACTCATGTCGGATGCTGCCGTATGAACTACAGTCACTATTGCATTTGCACCTATCTTTTTTTGCAGAAGAATATTGGCTATAGGTTTCCCGACAATATTGGATCTTCCCACAACAACTACATGTTTGCCTTTTGTTTCCACACCTGACCGTATCAGTAATACCTGAATACCGTGTGGTGTACATGGCAGGAATCCGGGGGTACCGATTACCATTTTCCCCACACTTACCGGATGAAAACCGTCAACATCTTTATCCGGATTCATGAGAAGCAACACTTTTTCCTCATCGATGTGACGGGGCAGAGGAAGCTGAACGAGTATACCATGAATTTTCGAGCTTGTGTTAAAGTCTTGTACAAGGGAAATCAGATCTTTTTCCGGTATATCTACAGGGAGCCTTCTGACATCCGAAAATATTCCGATACGTTCACAGGCTTTCTCTTTGCTGCGAACATAGGTCTGCGATGCCGGATCGTCACCTACAAGAATAGCGGCGAGGCCCGGAACCACGCCCTTGATTTTGAGCTCTTCCACTTTCTGTTTCATTTCTTCCTGCATTTTAAGGGCAATGGCTTTACCATCTATAATTTCGGCCATATTATCGTTCCTTTCCGCTTATCATTTTTAATAATTTTTACCTGACAATGAAATTCTATTACATATACCATATTATATTTTAACTGTTAAAACAGACCTACCACTTTCCCATTTTCATCAATATCGACATTAGCGCCTGCCGGTATTGTGGGTAATCCCGGCATAGTCCGCATCTCACCGAGCAGCGGATAAATGAATCCGGCGCCGGCGCTGACCCTGAGTTCACGGATGGGGATAATAAAACCTTTCGGAACGCCTTTGAGTTTCGGATCATGAGAAAGACTCAGATGTGTTTTTGCCATGCAGACAGGTAATTTGTCATAACCGAGTTCGGTATAGCTTTTGATCTGCCTGTCGGCCAGCGGCATGTATTCCACTTCATCTGCACCATATAATTTAGTTGCAATAATTTCAATCTTTTCTTTGATACTCATATCCAGAGGATAGAGGAAATGAAAATCGGAAAGTTGATTCGCCGCTTCGATAACTGCACGGGCAAGTTTTTCACCACCTTTTCCCCCCTCTGCCCAGACATTCGATTCAACCGCAGCATAAGCGCCGGCATCGAGAGCGATTTTACGGATTGCTTCAATTTCCTTATCGGTATCTGTCGTAAACCGGTTGATTGCCACCACAACGGGTATTCCGAAGTATTTAATATTTTCAATCTGTTTCCTCAGATTGCACCCGCCTTCTTCGATATCAGCTATATTTTCTCTGATCAAACCATCTTCCAGAGGCTTTCCGGGGATGACTTTGTATTTGCCCGAATGCATTTTCAATGCCCTTACTGTGACCGCAAGCACTGCTGCGTCAGGTTTCAGACCGCTGACTCTGCATTTGATGTCCATGAATTTTTCCGCTCCGATATCGGCGCCAAATCCACTTTCGGTTACAACATAATCAGAGAGTTTCACCGCAATCTGGTCTGCGATGACCGATGAATTGCCATGTGCTATATTTGCAAATGGCCCGGTATGGACAAACACCGGTGTATTCTCAAGGGTTTGCATGAGGGTAGGCTTGATGGCATCTTTCAGAAGCACTGTCATAGCTCCGGCACAGTGTATATCCTCGGCAGTAACAGGTTTTTTATCCCTGGTGAAACCAAACACTATTTTTCCCAAGCGTTCACGAAGATCTTTAAGGCTCGTGGCCAGGGCAAGTATAGCCATAATTTCGCTGGCGACAGTAATGTCGAAACCCGACTGGCGGGGAACTCCATCCAATTTACCCCCTAATCCTATAACTATATTTCGAAGGGCTCGGTCTGAGACATCAACCACTCTATTCCAGGTTATTGAATAGGGATCGATGTTGAGGGGATTATCTTTTTGCAGGCTATTATCGATGAAAGCTGCAAGTAAATTATGAGCAACACCGACTGCATGAATATCTCCTGTGAGGTGAAGGTTGAAATCCTCCATCGGAACCACCTGTGAATAACCTCCGCCGGCAGCACCTCCCTTGATTCCGAAAGTCGGGCCCATAGATGGTTGTCGTATGGTTGTGAAAACACGCTTTCCGATTCGTGCCAAAGCCTGACTTAAACCGATTGTTGTCACCGTCTTGCCTTCACCGAGAGGTGTAGGAGTTATCGCCGTAACATCGATATACTTCGCATTAGGACGGTCTTTGATCTTATCAAGGACGTTGAGGTTAACTTTTGCTTTATAACGTCCGTAATATTCAAGATCATCCTCGGTAAAACCGATGCTTTCGGCAATATCTTTAATAGGTTTTAAGGATGCAGCTTGGGCAATTTCCAAATCGGAAAACATATGTAACCTTCCTTTTGTCGATTTAAGTTTGTGAGCCTGATTTTTAAAACTATCTTAACAATGAAGCTATTATGTTTAACGTCATTTTTTTATTCAGAAAATTTACAAAAACTTTTATAAGGTAATGAAAAATTATTAACCCGGATTATTCATAAACAAGAATAAAGAGACAAAAGAGGGGAATAAAAAGCAATATAATTTTGCACGTTAAGGTAAAAA
>JAFGMP010000005.1 GCA_016927495.1 Candidatus Latescibacterota bacterium
AATCCGACACGTTCGATGGTTTCTATATCCGGGCCTTTTATTTTGATTCCCATCGGTGCGCGCATACCGCTTTGAAGCATGACGATACGGGCTGCTATCGGCTGCAGTTTCGGAGCCGATGTCACTCCGGGAACTTCCGCTGCTTTCAGAATCTCATCCCATATGTCATCCGGTGTTCGAATACCACTCCAGGATTTTCTGTCCTGATTGATACCAGGATCAAGCGGGGGACGCCATAATCTGAACGGTTTTCCCTTTGGATCGGGTATAAGTTGTCCCGAATCATCACGTATGAATCGCCCCTGAACTTTATAAGGCTCTCCATCCGGCGCAGGTACGGCCAAACCGTTTTCGTCACGAAACAGGTCTGTCTTTTCGGGATCGAACCGGAATGTGATATGTCTGCCATGAGCATCGACGATATACTCGGATTTATAATTAATGACGGTCTCGATCATCGAAATGGGCGCAGGATCAAGCGGAGTGTCGGCGCGGCCTAATTTCCCGACAGCACTCTCAATTTCAGGAATTTTACCTATCGCCATGTCCTGTTTTTTGAGTATGTCCGCTACTTCGCCGATGGACGCATGTGTCATTGTTGTCGGCATATACAGGAACGAACCTTCATCCAGCGGCGGCATAAATTCTTTTCCCAATCCGGGGAATGCATGTGTCATGAATGTAACAGGTTTTGATTGTTTGAGCGCCGTTGGCATCCATCCTGTAAAAGAATCGAATCCGAGCCAGACGAATCCTCCGAGAAACACAAGCACAACAGGCATAACCATTACTATTAATTTGTGATCGAGGCACCACGATAATATCCTGCCGTACATTCTCTGAAATACAAAGAACATTGCTAACAGGCCGCCAACCAGAAGTACCACGAATAAAACATTGAGAACAGAACCTTTATCAGGGCCGAGGGGAATCCAGTGTTTGGCAAGTATGACCGTAACTATACTGACCGCAATAATATTTACACTCCATACAACCTTTTTTTGAATATATTCCGGAATGAGGGAGTTCAAAAGATGGTAAAGACCAATCAATATAAGTATAAGTCCGATCCACCAGACGATAGTTATACCTGCAACCAGTCCGGCTATAATCAGAGCCCCGTTAATGAACCATTTTACGATGTTGCTGCGTATTTTGGAGGTAAACAGCACATGCGCGAATGTGGGAATCACAGTAAGCGCTATAATTACCGATGCAAGAAGGGCGAATGTTTTGGTAAATGCAAGCGGTTTGAAAAGCTTTCCTTCGGCTGCTACCATCGTAAAGACAGGAAGGAAGCTGACCACTGTAGTCGATACCGCGGTCAATACTGCGCTGCCGACCTCGCTTACCGCGCGGAAGACAACATCGGGTTTATGCTCTTCAGGATTTGCGGCATCAAGATGCCTGAGGATATTCTCACAGACCACGATACCCATATCCACCATGGTTCCGATGGCAATAGCTATGCCCGAAAGAGCCACAATGTTTGCGTCAATCCCGAAAACCTTCATGGCGCTGAAGCACATGAGTACCGCAAGTGGAAGAAGCCCGGTGATAAGTATAGAGCTTTTCAGGTGCATAACCATGATAAGAATCACGATTATGGTGACGAGAATTTCCTCGGTTAACGCCGTGTTTAAAGTACCTAATGTTTCGTTTATCAGGCCAGTCCTGTCATAAAACGGTACGATTTTAATCTGGCTCACTGTACCGTCCGGCAATGTTTTTTTAGGTAAACCGGGTGAAATATCCTCAATTTTTTGCTTGATGTTTTTAATCGCTTCAAGCGGATTACCGCCATACCGTACAACCGCAACACCGCCGACGACCTCAGCGCCCTCTTTGTCGAGTACACCACGTCTGAGAGCGGGCCCGAGTGTAACATGCGCAACATGTTTGACCAGTATGGGAACATTATCAGGGGCTTTGATCACTGCGTTTTCTATGTCTTCCAGTGATTTGATAAAACCGATGCCCCGAATAATGTATTCGACCTTGTTAACCTCTATTGTCCGGGCGCCGACATCGAGATTGGACATTTGCACCGCAGCGACAACATCCTCGATCTTCACATTGTAGGCACGCATCGCATCCGGATCAACATCGATCTGGTATTCTTTTACAAATCCTCCCACTGATGCGACTTCACTTATTCCTTTTGCCGACAAAAGCGAATACCGTACATACCAGTCCTGAATTGACCGAAGCTCGTGCAAATCCCAGCCGCCGGTCGGATTGCCGTGTTCATCCTGACCTTCAAGCGTATACCAGAATATCTGTCCGAGAGCAGTTGCATCTGGGCCAAGTGAAGGTTGTACTCCCATGGGGATTGTACCGGACGGAAGGCTGTTCAGTTTTTCAAGAATACGTGTCCGTGACCAGTAAAAGTCCACATTTTCTTCGAATATGACATAGATCGATGAGAATCCGAACATCGAATAACTTCGTATCGTTTTTACGCTCGGAATACCAAGCAATGATACGGTCAATGGGTAGGTTATCTGGTCTTCGATGTCCTGAGGAGACCGTCCCATCCATTCTGTAAACACTATCTGTTGATTTTCACCGATATCGGGGATAGCATCAACGGGAACCGGGTCACGTGGCAGTCCTCCTATATTCCAGTCGAACGGAGCAACCATAAGTCCCCATACGATTGTAAACACAAGGAATATGGTTACAATCAGCCTGTTGTTGAGGCACCACCATATTATGTTGTCGAGCATATTTTTTTTCTGTTCATGTTTCGGTGGTATGTTCATACCAAACCTCATTTAGTCACTTGAACGGGCAGATCTCTGTGCCTGCCCTTGTCACTCTGATAGCTACTTGACTTCCGAAATGGTTTCTTCAAGCGTTCCACATTTTAACATCATCGAGCCGAACCAGGGATTTTCGAGGTCGGATTTTCCCTGAAGCCAGTCCGCACCTTTACTATCGAATGCCATGGGGCAATGGAACCGGTACATATTCAAGTTACCCGTTGTGCCATATGTTTTTGCAACACGAATGAGCGACTCAGATAACCCCTCGAAAGCTTTACGGGCGTCATCAATTTTTTCGGCTTGAGAAATGCCGTTACTGCTTGTTTTGATTTTCCCGAGTTCATTCATCCATGTCATATGTGCCTGGCCGGATAGCAATAACATATCCACTTTTTTCAAAGCAGCCACCATTTGAGTGTTTTGTTTTTTGGCATCCTCAAGGGAATCATGACTCAAAGAATACTGAACTCTGAAGTAGGCAGTATACACACTGTCAAGTTGCGCCTTGAATGCTTGAGGGGCGTCATACTGTTTGATTTCACCGTCCTCTGTCCCCGACCCGCCATGCATAGCATGGGAATCATCAAGCATAGTGTTATCCATTGCTTTTGTCCGGGAACCTGATTGTTCTCCTGCCTGTGCGAATTGAACCTGGCTGCCAATGCCATGATTTTGATGAATTGCCGGACTGACAGAATCCATTGGACTCATCATGCTCGGCCCGGCGAGAATTTGTACCGCGCTGTCGATTTTGAAATTACCGTTTATGACTACCTGTTCACCTTCGGACAGACCGTTTTTAACCTGATAATAATCACCGATACGGGGGCCTAATTCTATCTCTCGTCCCACATAGGTGCCTTCTTCATCCGGAGACTTTGTATATACTACTGCCCGTTTTCCGGTGATGAGCGGAGCTGAAGCCGGTATAACGAGCGGCGCTTCTGTTTTTTGAGGACTGCTGTAACCGAGCGATTCGGCTTTTTCAAGCGGCATATCGCATATATCACATGTTCCCGGTGAGTTTTTTACAACTTCAGGGTGCATTGGGCAGATATATTTCCCGGCGAGAGTAATGTCCATTACTTTTCCGCCTGAAGCGACCTGCGAATGTACTGTGGCGCGGACAAACATATCGGGTTTGAGCTTCCCATCCGGGTTAGGTACATTGACTCTTACATTGACTGTCCGCGTTTTGTCATTGAGTAATGGATCGATAAATGCGATTTTGCCCCGGAATATTTCACCCGGATAGGCTTCTGTGACGAACTCGACATTCTGGCCGTACCGAATCCATGCGAGATCGGATTCATAAACATCGAGCTGAACCCATACTTCCGAAAGATCGGCGATTGTATAAATTTTGGCGCCGGTGCCTACATATAAACCTTCCACAGCATTTTTATGGATGACGATGCCACCGGTCGGGCTGTAAATCGTAACGTGTTCCGTTGGTTCGCCCTGCTTTTCGAATTCTGCTATCTGCTGTTGAGTCATTCCCAGAAGCCTTAGTTTCTCACGTGCCGCTGCAACTGTCTGAAGCGATAATTCCTTCATGGTCGAACCGATGCTTTTATCGAGACCGGCTACTGTTTTAAGCGCCTGTGCAAGTTCCTCCTGGGCAGTATATAATTCCGGGCTGTAAATTTCCACAAGATGATCGCCTTTTCTGACCGGAATGCCCGTATAATCGACAAAGAGACGATCGATACGTCCCGGTATCCAGGAGGTTATCGTCCCAACCCTTCTTTCGTCATAAGCAACTTTACCGACCATACGGATATCTTTTGTCACAAATTTGCGTTCAACCGGAGCAGTTAGCAGCCCGGCAAGTTTGGATGCACGGGGAGAAAGCTTCAGTTCACCTGCAGAAGCTCCGGTATCGGATGATTCTGTTGTTACCGGTATGAGGTCCATGCCGCAAATAGGGCACTGACCGGGTGAAGGTTGACGGATCTGTGGATGCATGGAGCATGTCCACACCTGAGTTTCCTGTTGAAGAGTGTTTCCCTCTGTTTGAAGACCGGTATGGTCATGGGTATCTTTACCGATACCGCCGATTAAAAAACCGATTATAAACACTGCCAGAATTATTCCCGGCAGTTTTAAACGGTTCAAACTTGATATTAAAAATGTAAGTGTTTTCATTATATTCTCCTGAATTGTTACTTGGTTTGATTTATACCCTCTCCGGCAATAAGCTCAATGTGTGCATATTGGATTGCGCGGTTGCTTGCTGCCCGTTCATAGGCAAGTTCCAGTTCCAGAAGTGTTTTCTGCGAATCGATTACGTGGAGATAATCCACTTTACCTGCCTCAAATTCACGAAGCGAGACATTGATCGATTCATGCGCCTTCGGTAACAAAGTATTTTTATAAAGATCAATTTTCCGTTGGGCATCATTATAATCATACAGCGCCCGCCTTAATTCAGCGGTTAGTGTATTTTCACGGTTTTTCCTGTTCCGTGTTACAAAATTATATTGTGACTGCGCTTCGCGAACTGCCGCCCGGTATTTCCCGCGCCATATCGGAAGGTTTATCGAAAACATACCGATGACCGGATCTTTGCCGTTGTCTTTTGTTCCCGGCATAACCGATGGACCGGTTTCTATATAGTTGAGACCGAGTGTTATATCCGGATAAAACTGTTTTTTTGCCAGATTAATTGAATTTTTTACTTTATATGACTGAAAATCAATGGCCTTCAATTCAGGATTATACTCTTTCAACTGCCCGACAAGATCCATATATGCAACATTCAATGTATCATCAGGGAGTGAAGCAGGTGATGGCAGCAGTGCATCGGGTTGTCTGTTTAGTGCTGCATTCAATTCTGCAATTACCGGTTCTTTTATTTCATCGAGACTGAGTATGCGTTCTTCGAGTTTTCCGATTTCAACCTGAAATTTAATGACAGCCGAATAGGGCGCTTTCCCTGATGTATACTTACTGCGGACTATGCTTTCCATACCCCTGAGAAGCTCCATATTTTCTTCCGTTATCTGATATGACCGCTGGAGATAATAGAATTCAGAATATGCCCGTTTAACCGAAAAAAACAGCTTTCGTTTCAGTGCCTGGAACATCTCCCATTGAGAATTGGCTTCCTGTAATGCGGAATTTCCCATAAGGTCACGTTTTCCGAACCACGGAAACATTTGCGTTATACTGAATGCATGACGCTGAGGTCCGACACGGGTTTCGACATGTTCCAGATAGTATGAATATGTCAGGCGAGGATCGGGAAGCGATGTCATCTGAGGAATATTTTCTACAGTGGCTTTCCATCGGTTAAACGCGGCCTCGAGTTCAGGGTTGTGAAGCGCCGCATATACCAGGTATTCCGATAATGATGCTTCACCTGAAAGTTCAAACGTTTTCCTGCCATTCCCGATACTGTCTTCATAATCGGTGGATAACTGTTGCAACTCACGGTAACTTTTTGATGTATTTTCACCATAAAGTATAAATGAATTGAGAAACACCGCCAAAAATATAAAAACATATAAGACACAAAATTTTTTGACAAACTTATACATGGTAATCACCCCGTGATCATAAGGCGTCAAATACATTTTTCAATTTACCTTCGACAATCTCCGCTATCTCTTTTAGTTTTTCATTATCTATCATCGACATAGCAGCCGACGGTTTAACTATTCCCACAACAGTCTTGTTGTCTTTTTCATAAACGATAACATTGCAGGGAAGAAATAAACCTATTGTCTCCTCGGTCTGAAGCGTTTTATATGCAAGGGGGGGATTGCATGCACCGAGTATGATATAGTTATTATAATCGACGTTCAGTTTTTCTTTGAATTTCTCTTTTAAATCAATGGATGTTAATACTCCAAATCCCTCTTTTTTCAGTTCTTCGGTTACCGCTGCTACTGTTTTTTCAAATGGTGTTTCGAGTTCCTTGATAAATCCGTATCCGATCATGGTGAACCTCCTGTTTCAATAATTCTGCAATTTTCAGAGGATTATTATTAAATCATAGTATGCAAATAATATTCAACACGAATATTACTTAATTAGTGATAATTTAGCTGTGATTAAACATTATATAGTAAAATATAATAAGTTAATTTTTAAAAGTAGCTTAAAGATAAATTTGATACGATGTTATTTATAATAATATCTATATTATCAAATTAATTGTATGACTGTATGGAGAGATTGCAGCAGAAAATCAGTATGTTGATTCTGTGAGATTAACAAATGGTTTAATCCGGACTTGATAGCAACAAGTTCGTTGCGTTCTGTTTTTGTCTGATTAAAAACTTGTTTTGTTGAAGTATTAAAATGTTCGGGTTTCACAAATTCGACTGCTTCACATTGCAGTAAAGAGAAATCATCACAGGAACAGTTAGATTTCTCCCGGGATAAAAAAACATTATTTAAACAAATTTGACGATCATTTCCGTTTAATTCGTTGCTGCATCCGCTGCAGCCTGTGTTCATCGAAATTTCATGCAGGGGAGTACAGCCCACGTTCATGCAACATGAATTACGTATTATTCCGCTGTATCCTATTAGCATATAAAGAATCAGGAAAAATACTGTTGAGATTTTTTTCATATGTCCCGTAAGTGATTTCATTTTCTTTATCTTTAATTTGTGGACCGCTGTTGAGTGATAATTTTCAATGCCTTATTTTTTAGACTAAGGAATCAGTTATTTTGTTCCATCCTCATTAATGCAACGAGAAAATAATAATCACCCCATATCAGTGAGGTATCGGCCTGAGGATCGGTCGGTTTTTTCCATGTCGCATGTTTCAGAATTCCGTATGTGTCCGATGCCGCTGCCAGATAATCCGGTGAAACCAGCGAAGTGAGGATGTTTACCGCAGCATCGTGATACTTATTACGGGCAGCGGTATTTTTTACCTGTGAGGAAAGTTCAATCAGGCCGACACAGGCAGTTGCCGCGGCGGAGGAGTCTCTGATGACATCGGGAATACCGGGATCGCTGTTATCCCAGTACGGCACAAAATCATCCGGCAGGTTATCGATAAAATAGTCCGCCAATTTAACAGCAGTCTGAAGGAATTGCGGATTGCCCGTTTCACGGTACATCACGGTGAATCCGTAGAGCGCCTGGCCCTGGCCCCGTGACCATGCGGAGTCTCCGCTGAGCCCGCACAAAGTGCCGTGGCCTATTTCTTCACCGGTTTCCGGATTGAAGTCAATGACCTGAATAGTGCTGCCGTCCCTGCGGATATGATGTTCCATCGTTTTTTGCGTATGGTTTTTGGCCATGTCAAGCCATTTCTGCTCACCGCCGTTTTTGGCTGCCCACACGAGAAGTTCGAGATTACACATTGTATCGACCATCACAGGGAATTTCCACTGTTCCATCTCATTTGCTTTGATGCATTCGACTTTGTCATTGTATCGCGAGGCAAGAGACCGTGCAGACTCGATAAGAACCTCACGGTAATGTTCATTGCCGGTAAGACGGTACCCGTTGCCGAAACCGGGCAACATTTTGAACCCGTTATTGTGATCGGATGTACAATACTTCTCTTTTTCCATACTTTCTGTCCACTTCACGGCATATTCTTTCCACTTCGGATCCTTCGATTGCTCATACATAATCCAGAGGCAACCCGGGAAAAAACCGCTTGACCATGCGCTGCTGTCCAGTGTCTCCCAAACACCATCCGGATTTGTATATCGTGGAAACCGGTTGCTGTCTTTAATGAGTTCGACCGACCTGGTTAACTGCTGTCCGGCAAAGGCAAATACGGTATCAACCGGTATTTCAGTCTTATCGATCTCTGCCGTATCTGTCGAACAGGACACTACAAACACAGCACAAAATGACACAAACAAAAGTGTCGCGTAAAAGAAATTTTTCATACGGTAATCTCCAATTGAAGGAGGAAATTCTTCACTTCGTTCGGAATGACAAATTATATATTTTTTACATAAGGCTCATGGTTTTTAAAACTTCCCTCAACTGTTTCCTTTTTTCTTCGGAAATCGGGCCGACCGGTCTGCGGCATGGGCCTGACGGCAGCCCCATAAGCATGAGAGCCTCTTTTACTATTACCGGGAATGTCCCCTGCGAGAAGAACTCGCGAAGCGGAACCAGTCTGTCCTGAAAAACCCTTGCCTCTTCATGATTTCCCCTGACAAATTCGTTGTATATACCCAGCACTATATCGATTGCGGCGTTTGATGTAGCAGCAACTGCGCCGTCCACTCCACCGCAAAGCGCGGCATAAATAAGCTGATCACGGCCCACAAACACCCGGAAATAATCGGGGCACAGTTTTTTGTACTTAAAGGTCAGGCTCAGATCACCGCTCGAATCTTTCATACCGGCCATGTTGGGTGAGTATTCGCACAGGCGCGCGACAGTTTCGGGCGCGATGTTCTGATGTGTCCGCCATGGATTATTATAGATCAGCACCGGAATATCGACAGCATCCATAATGTCGCAATAGTGTTTATAGAGTTCATCCTGGCTGGGACTGATATAGTATGGCGTCAATATGGTTGCGTAATCGGCTCCGGCTTTTTTTGCCGCACGGGTCAGGTCGATGGCCTGACGGGTGGTCAGCGCCGCTGTGCCGAGAAGCGCCGGAACACGGCCATTGATTGTCTCTACGCATAAATCGTACAGCCGCAGTTTTTCATCCTGTGTCAGGCTGTGAGCCTCACCCTGGCCGCCGCAGGAAAATATGCCATGGACGCCGTGATCGATAAGGTGGTTTATTATGGTACGGCAGCCTTTCTCATCGACATTTTCTTCACTGTCGAAAACTGTAACGACCGGAGTGATAACTCCTTTTAAATCATATTTCATGCGAGGTGTTTCCCCTTTCATGTATAACATACGTCATATTATTTTAACGGGTATTCTAATCCCTTAACGTTAGTTCTGATTGAATATATCCTCGTAGCGCAGGTGCAGTAAATTGTCTGCATATCGTCGCCGCCGAACACACAACTAACCGGACGAATCGGGAAATGAACGATGCCGATGAACTGGCCGGTGTTGTCGAATATCTGCAATCCCATGATCGTCGCGACATAGATATTGCCGTGGACATCGATAGTCATGCCATCGGCGCCGGTAGTAATCGCTTCCTGCTCACGAACTTCGGGCGGCACCATAACTTTGGCGAACTGACGGCCGTTAGACAGTGTTCCGTCATCGTTGACATCGAATGCCATGACATAGTTTCCCACCGGCATGTTTCGTGTGTTGTTAATGTAGCATGTTTTGCCGTCCGGACTGAGCAGAATCCCGTTCGGCTGGCCGAAATCACCCGGATTGACCACCCGAATCACCTTACCGTTCGGCTGCCGGTAGTATACCGCTTTACCCGGCTGCGTTTTTTCAAGTCCCGGTGTGAACTGCGGGTCGGTGAAATAGATGCCGCCTTTTGCATCGATCACGAGATCGTTCGGGCCATCGACCTTCACACCGTCATATGAATCTGCAAGCATGCGCACGACTTTGCCGTCCGGAGTCATCTCAACAACCCTGTGCCCGAACATGTCACAGACAACCAAATTACCGTTGCCCATCGGCATGATGCCGTTTGTCTGCATATTTTTCACGATGATTTTCAGGGAGCCGTCCCTCTCCATACGTATCAAATTGCTTTTTTGGGGACTGCCAGCGCTCCAGTCGGCGGCAAACCACATGTTTGAGAAGTACAGCCTGCCATCCAGCCAGCAGGGGCCCTCGGTGAAATTGAGGTACGGTTCATTCACTTCTCCGTTGTGGACAAGGACTGGCTGAGCGTCCTCGGGAATAATCGCATGATATTTCGCCAATCCGTCTTTCATTTTCGTGATGAAGTCCGGGCGCGGCGGCCAGAAAACATCGAGGAAATCACAGCCCTTTGCGCTGTATTCGCCGCGGTGCACCATATCGGATGGAATATAGGCGATATCGCCCACCGTCATATTATATTCGGTATCCAGTACTGTTTCTTTGACCTCGCCGCGCAGAACGATCGACAATTGCTCCTCCGGGTGATTGTGGAAATCCGAAACACGCCCCGGTTCGGCGCTCAGGAAACTGCACTGAAAACCCTGGCCGGATATCAACCGTGAATTGGCGGTGGTCTTCGACAGGTCGGTAAACTGAACATCATAGAAATTCATGATTTTATACGGAGGTATCGATGGTGTTGTATTGAAATTACCGGTCTTCTGATTTTGGGGTAGTACGCCGCCGGCTTTTTTGACATAATCGGTACGGACAGGCCAGCAGATCTCGAGAACTTCAGCGCCATTACTTCCCGCAACCATGGCATTTTCGCCGCCTTTCGGGATATACACCATGTCTTTATGGGGAGTGCTTGTCCAGTTGGTAATCGTATCATGCTGTCGCATGGTGATATAACTGCCGTTGATCAACTGATCGACCGACCCTTTCCAGACAACCATAAGCCTTTCGTTCACAAGCATTTCCTTGTTAATAACAGCGCCGGGACTCATGGTCATCCAGTTGATGAGGACGCCTTTCCCCCAGTACATTTTACAACTTACCCCGGGCGCCAGTTCGACATCGGGCAGGTCTTTTTTATTAACGACTTTTCCGGGTTCGAGATTCGATACGATTCCGGTTTCAGGTATGTCCTGCCGTGCCCTGACCGTTATGTTCTTTTCCTTGATAATCCGATCATTCACAGCTTTCCAGGCCGGTTCCTTTGA
>JAFGMP010000435.1 GCA_016927495.1 Candidatus Latescibacterota bacterium
AATATACGGCTCGATGTACTCCTTCGATTTTTCATCACGGTATGGCGATCCGATAGCCCAGTCTTCCGGTAATGTATCGAGCGAAACCATATCTCCTTTCTTTTCCAGATGGGAATAAAAGGCTGTTATGAACATGGCGGTTTTTTCAAGTATCTCGTCGTATGTCTGGTACATATTCCCCGTTTCAAACATCCACTGGATACGGTGCAGCATGGGCAGCCACTCAAACTCATCGCGCGCCCATTGGTCTGCCCAGTGGTTGATGAAGGTTTGATTCCCCGGCTGAACTACAATAGCACAGTTGTTACCACCTATACCCGGCATCTGTCCCTCGTTTATTTTGCCCATGAACGGCCCCTTGCCGCGATCTTTATATACCACATAGGTTATGCCGCTTTTTTCGGGATCATGAGGATTTACGCCTGTGCGCCAGTCTTTTGTTTTGAACGATACCGAATGGATACCCCCGCCAACGGCAGCGTATGCCAGCCATAAACCGTGAATGCCGTGAGAATAGAAATCGGCGCTGGAATTCCATACCTCATAACCGGTGATTTCCTCGGGTTTGACCTTGCTTCTGACCGTGTGGACTTCCTTCAGGTGTTCCCAGTCCGAGCAGGTCATGAGCGGCGCTCCGCCTTTCTTTGCGCTGTCCGCCATATGACGGGCTTTCTGCATCGAGTCTGCATGGGGACACCGTATTACTGTGGGTATGCCCGCTTCAAGATACGGCTGTGCAAGTTTATAAGAGTAGGCTGCGGCAAAGAAGTCATCAACAAACATCGCGTGCACCTTGCCCTCCATGCTGTCGAAACTCTTTTCAACTTCCACACCGAATCTGTCACGAAAACTTTCTGCAACTCGAGGATCAGCCGACCACACTTTGGTGAATATCATACCGGTACGTCTGACTTCTCCTTCCGGCGGATTGAGGAGTCGTCCCCAGATTCCGTTCGACTGGCCTCCATGGCCGAGGACAAGGCCGACTTCGAGAAGTTCCCTGGATGCGGGTGATTTACGCTTAAAAAAAACTTTTGCATCTGACGAAAACGCAGTGCTTGCAAGAATCATCGATGGACCGATTTTCAGGAACCTGCGTCTTGCAACATTAATGTTCTCCGGCATAATGCGTATCCTTTTATTATGTAAAATTTTTATGTGAGGTCTTTATATAGTGATTAGGAAGATACACACACTTTGGGCATAGCGCAACAGTACCGATTTTTTTTCGTTAATCAACTTCCTGTCTATTAAAAACGCTGTCCACTGTACAATAATTTATCTGCAAAGAATTTGAAAAGACCTTTTGACTTGATGACTTTTGAATGTAGTGCAGTGTTTTGTGAAGTTACTGTTTGACTTACCTTAAAACGCTCGTTATCATTAATTCAACAAGTTGATAGAATTCTACATTTTGGGGGAGGTTACATGAATCCGGTTTTAGGCATTTTCCTTCATGCTTTGGGTGGATATGCCGCAGGAAGTTTCTATATTCCATTTAAAAAAGTCCGCAACTGGGCATGGGAAAGTTACTGGATAATCAGCGGGGTTTTTGCGTGGATTGTGGCACCGTGGGTTACAGCATATTTGACGGTACCGGATCTTTGGAATGTATTGAGCACTTCTCCGGGTGGCAGTATGGCGCTGTGTTATATTTTCGGCGTACTCTGGGGAGTAGGCGGCCTGACCTTCGGTTTGTCGATGCGCTACCTTGGTATGTCTCTCGGATATGCGATGGCGCTGGGGTATTGTGCGGCATTCGGAACGATTATACCACCGATATATTTCGGGACGTTCGGCGGGCTGGTTGCCACCACATCAGGACTTGTAACACTCGGCGGCGTTGTTGTGTGCCTTATCGGCATAGCCATATGCGGATGGGCAGGAATATCCAAGGAAAAAGAATTATCGGATGACCAGAAAAAGGAAACCATAAAGGAATTTAATTTCAAAAAGGGGATATGGATCGCCTTTGTATGCGGTATCATGAGCGCATGTTTCGCATTCGGAATCGCTGCCGGAAAACCGGTTGCAGCACGTGCCGCGGCGCTCGGTACATCGGCGCTGTGGGTGAACAGTCCAGCGTTCATCGCCATCATGGCAGGCGGCTTTACCACAAACCTGTTGTGGTGCGTTTATCTGAACGTTAAAAATAAATCGGGTGGCGATTATACAAACAGCGGCAATGTACCGCTTTTCTCCAATTATTTTTTTTCAGGACTTGCCGGTACAATCTGGTATTTCCAGTTTATGTTTTACGGTATGGGAACAACAAAAATGGGCAAGTACGATTTTTCAAGCTGGAGTATCCATATGGCATTTATAATCGTATTCAGTAATATATGGGGCCTGATATTCCAGGAATGGAAAGGTTCGAGTCATCGCACACTCAGTATCATAATCGCCGGGATTTGCGTACTTGTTCTGTCCACCTTTGTGATTGGTGCGGGGAACTATTTGGCTTCACACGGTTTTTAGATAATATGTATTTGGTTCGGCTTCATCGTTTTAAAATATAATACAATGTAGAATATTATATGTGAGTATTTATTTTTTATGTCATTGCGTGGAATGAAATGACGAAGCAATCTTTTCGAATCTTGAACTTAAAATTTTGAATTAATATCACGGAGGAACAATTAATGAGTAACATGGAGACCATGACATCACGGGAACGTGTTCTGAAAGCGCTTAATCACGAAACACCGGACCGTATACCTATCGACCTTGGCGGTTTCCAGACCGGTATTCACCGTGGCGCTTATGAGAAACTGATCGAGTACCTCGGCATCGATGATACGATTAAAATACTCGATCCTGCTCAGCAGCTTGCTGTTCCATGTGAGGAGGTGTTGGAGAGGTTTCATGTTGATATACGGTATGTTTGCGCTCATGGCCCTGACAGTTTCAAAGGCGGGATAGAGCAAAATGTCCGGGATGGCAGGCTCTGGCATGACCTCAGGGATGAATTCGGTGCTGTGTGGTCGATGGCTGATGATGGCGGTATGTATATGGATATATCGCACAGTCCGCTTGCAGATGCAACAATCGATGACATTGAAAGTTATCCGTTTCCGGATGGCGGCGATCCGACACGGTTTACCGGCGTAAGGCAGCAGGCGATGAAGCTCCGAGAGAAAACCCCCTATGCGCTGTCGACCGGAATCGGTGGTGTGGTGTATGAAATTTGCTGGTATATGCGGGGCCTCGAGCAGTGGTTCATCGATATGATGACCCAACCGGAATTCTGCGAGGCGTTGCTTGATAAGACTCTGGCATACTGGAAGCCTTATTTTACCGGTTTTATGGATGAAATAGGAGATATAATCGACATCGTCATGATCGGTGATGATCTTGCAGGACAAAGCGGGCCGCTGTTTTCTCCCGATTTTTACCGGTCGATTGTTAAACCGCGCCAGAAAGAACTGGTACAACATATTAAATCCCTGACAGATGCAAAAATCTGGTACCATTCATGCGGCTCAATTTACGAATACATACCCGACCTGATCGATAACGGTGTCGATATTATCAATCCGGTCCAGATCGGCCTCGTCAACATGGATCCTCAAAAATTGAAGGTAGAGTTCGGTGACAACATCGTATTTTGGGGTGGGGGAATAGATGCACAACATGTGCTGCCGTTTGTGAAACCCGCTGAGATACGTGAGCATGTCAGGCGTAATGTCGAAATCTTCAAACCCGGCGGCGGCTATGTATTTAACAACGTCCATAATATTCAGCATGGTGTACCATCCGAAAACATAGTTGCCCTGTTTGATGCGGCCTATGAATTCGGTTTTTATGAATAATGATGTTTTGAATTGAGATAAAAGAGGAGTAATCGGTATGATCAGGAGTCTGATTGTTTTCGTAAGTGCTGTGGTTTTACTCTGCCCATTACAGGTAATGAGTAATCCTATTAATATGGATGAACTGCTGAATATTCTCTATTATTCTGTGTCGGGTAACCGGGCGAGAGACTATACCATGCGGCTCTGGATGCATGAAAAATGGTCTACGCTTCCCGGTTGGAACAATGCCGTGAAAGAAATCGGTAAGATCATGGAAGAGCGGCGATTTGATGAATTCCGGATTATGAAAACTCCGGCGGATGGTGTTACCATGTCCGGTGCATGGACAAATCCAATTGGCTGGGATTGCAAACAGGCCACTCTCGAGGTTATAGATCCCCCGAATCTTCCTGACGAGTTCAGATACCTCTGTAATTATGTCGATAATCCGACATCTTTGAACGTCTGGAGCGCACCCACACCGCCGGAAGGCATCGAAACCGAACTTGTACTCATGGAATCGGAGAATCCAGATGAACTTTCGTCACTGAATGCGAAGGGGAAAATCGTGTTAACATCGGGTAATACACGAGCGTTGAAACGATACCTCGATAAATACGGTATCCTCGGCTATGTCGGCGATCAGATAGAAAGTATCAATGAAGATTATATCAATGCCAACGGCTGGATGAACGGATGGTCTGACATACCCGGTGGCTGGTGGATGACCGGATACGACAGCAAAAATAACTTCTGCTTTTCCGTATCGAGAAAAAAAGCCGATTACTTGAGGAACCTGCTCCGTCGGGGCAGAACAGTCAAAGTCCGTGCCAAAATAGACAGCAGGTATTTTACCGACGACCACCTTTCATACATTACCGGCGTTATTAACGGTTCGGGTAACGATGGCGAGGAAATTCTGGTTAACGGGCATATCAACGAGTGGGGTGCGGGTGATAATTGCACCGGCGCCTCGTCGATTCTTGAGGCTGTCGGTACATTAAACGATTTGATTGAAACCGGGAAATTGCCGCGTCCCAAACGCACTATACGAGTACTGCTTGGTGCCGAGATGTACGGTTCGATTCCTTATGTCGTTGAAAATCTGGAATCCCTGCGAAACAATACGGTAGCTTTTCTGCATGTCGATTCATTTGCCGAAAACTATGATCTGGCGGTTACAGCGCTGGTTATTTTCGGGAATCCGAACTGCTGCCCTTCGTTCACCGATGTTGTATTTCCTGAAATTGCTCGTTCATATTACGCTCTTTTTGCTCCGACGAGGCTATGGAATATCGAACCATTTCGTGTGAGTACCGATACCTATTTCTGCGAACCTATGATCGGAATTCCAACAACCCGTATCAAAATGCAGAACGGTACGCACCGTCACCATAACTCGATGGATACCATCGATTCTGTTGATCCACGAACGCTCCGTGAACTGTGCACCCTCAATGCTGCTTTTCTCTATTATATGGCAAATGTCGGATATGCTGAGTTTCCGAAACTTGCGAATTTGACATTTGAACGCGGGATGAATATTATCCAGGACGAGACAAAGAAAGCTGCCGATAACATTATGAAAGCAAAGGACGGCGAAGTGCTGGGAAATGCGCTTGCGGAAGGATTGGAACGTATAAAGTACCATGCCGGGTTACAGACAGAAGCTCTCGCCAGTATCGACAGAATAATTGCCCAGGACAAAAAGTCAGCCGCGCATAAGTTCCTCAAAATGTACCAAAAAACAATACGTGAATCCGGACAGGAGATGACAGCGCATATACAAAAGCTCGCCGATGAAAAAACGAAATCAGAATCGATCACTATTAATATGCCCACAAAGAAAGACGGCCCGTGGGAGAAAGAAGCGGCCACGCTTATTCCGAAACGGTTTTTCCCGGTAACACTTTTTCTCGCGGAAATACCATCTGAGGAATGGGTGGAGGTCAAATCTTCACCCCACTGGTGGACTGCCACTAACTGGGCTGAAACCTCTTACTGGTGGTGCGACGGCAAAAGAAACCTCAATCAGATAAAAAAACTTATCGAACTTGAAGCCGGAATCCCTGTTAAAAATTTTGATTTGATCAAGTACTATAAATTTCTGGAAAAGTATAATTATGTTGAATTTCAATAGAAAATAATATGTAATTTCACACGAGTTAAACACAGGAGGTATAAACAATGCACATCAATATTTCACTGCCGGTTACGTTTTTTTTCCTTGTTTCGTTTTCCTGTTCAGTTTTTGCCGCCGATGTCGATGAATTGATTCAGGTTCTGTCTCACGAGATTTCCGGGAACAGGGCGCGTGATTATACCATGCGACTGTGGCAGTACGACAAATGGTCTACCCTTCCCATGTGGCAGAGGACGGCCAAAGAGGCACAGGCCATCATGAAAGAACGCGGCTTCGATGAAGCGGTAATAGTCGATACTCCGGCCGATGGTATCACTCAGCACGGCACATGGACCAATCCGATCGGTTGGGACTGTAAACAGGCCACTCTTGAGGTAATCGAACCTGAGGGTATACCGGAAGAATTCAGGTATCTCTGTAATTACCGTGATAATCCGACCTCGCTCAATAATCATAGCTGTCCGACTCCTCTGGAAGGGATTGAAACGGAGCTTGTACTGCTGGAACAATCCGATGAAAAAGAACTGGCAAAACTGGATGCACGGGGTAAGATCATCCTTGTATCATCGGGCTCACGTGGCATGAAAAAGCATCTCGATCCTCATGGAGCGCTTGGGATTGTCAGCGATGAGATTGAAGCGGATAATAAAGATTTTGTAACCGCAAACCAGTGGTTGAACGGTTGGAGCGATATGCCGGGAGGCTGGCAGATGAATGCGTCAGATAGCAGAAATAATTTCGGATTTTCCATATCGCAGCGTAAGGGAGCGTACCTGAGAGACCTGCTCCGGCAGGGCAAAAAAGTAAAGGTTCGCGCAAAAATCGACAGCAGGTATTTTACCGATGATTCTCTGCAATACGTTGTAGGATCTATTAAAGGAACGGGTGATGAGGGAGAAGATATCTTAATCGTCAGCCACATCTATGAGTGGGGTGCAAACGATGACTGCACCGGCGCATCATCCGATCTCGAAGTCCTTGGCACACTCAACGACCTGATCAAAGCCGGGAAGCTTCCTCGGCCAAAGCGGACAATCCGTATGTGGCTCGGATTCGAAAAGTATGGTTCAATGGCGTATGCCGTCCACAATCTGGAAAGACTCAGAAGCAAAACTATTGCCGCTATTTGTTGTGACACTTCCGCTGAGAACTTCGACTTTTCAAGAACCGCTTTTATTGTCACGAGAAACTTCAATGCATGCCCCTCCTTCACCGATGCTGTGTATCCCGATGTAATTAAGCGGTTTCACGACCGTTATTTCCCGAACAAACTCTGGAAACAGATTCCTTTTGCATCAGGTCTGGACAATTTTTTCGGCGACCCTGCTATTGGTGTCCCGCTCAATGCAATTTCGACGGAAAACGGCGGACATCTTCACCACAACTCGATGGATACCATAGACAAAGTCGATCCAAGAACACTACATGCATTAAGCGTCATCAATGCAGCTTATATGTATTATCTCGCCGCTGCGGGCTATGAAAATATTCCGGATATTGCACGTCTGACTACTTTTCACAGTATAAACTTACTGCTTGAGAGAACAGCCGCTATTACATCGGGGCTGTCGAATATCAAAGACGGCAATGCACTCGGTAAAGCGCTTTCAGATGGAGTCCGTATCATCGAGTACTATACCGGTTTGTACAAACAGGCCCTGCAGCGTATCGAAAAGCTTTCCGAACAGAACCGAAAAGCTGATACCGGAAAGCTGATAACCAATTATCAGACTGAACTCGATGAGTACGGACAACTGATGGTTAAACAATTCAAAAAAGCAGTTGATGAGAAATCCAAAGCTGAATCGATAAAAATCGTAACATATAAAAAACAGACCGGCAACTGGGAACAAGAAGCAGAAACCATTATCCCGAAACGAACCAAAGTCGGGACGTTAACTCTCGAGGGTATACCCTCTGAAGAGTGGGCAGAAGTGACCTCATCCCCACGGTGGTGGTCGGCGACAAACTGGGCAACGGCATCGTATTTCTGGTGCGATGGCAAACGTAACCTTAACCAGATCAAGGAATTGCTTGAACTTGAAGCTGGTGTTCCGGTCAACAATTTCGACCTGATTAAATTCTATAAATTCCTTGAAAAGTATGATCTGGTCGAATTTATGCAGTAACATAAAGTTACAGAGTAGAAGACAGTTTAAAATTCAAAGTTTCAAGTTCAAAGATAAAGATAGTGATAAGCTACAATTAATGTTTTGTGTAGGGGCAGAATATTTTCTGCCCCAATATTTTTAAAAGTACAGGACATTTACAGGGGCGAACCTATTTGTCTGCCCTTTCTGGCAGAAGGGGAAAAAACAGGTACAAGGTATAAGGTAAACTTAGGGGCAACCCCTCGTGGTTGCCCTCTTCTTTAAGTGCGCCCGGCAGGGCGCACTCACTTGGAGGTGTAAGTCCTCTACAGGCCCGACAGGGGGAACTGTTAGCCGGACGGCA
>JAFGMP010000054.1 GCA_016927495.1 Candidatus Latescibacterota bacterium
AAAATGAAAGTCAGTAAAAATGCATCCGACACGCAAAAATTTAATAATATTCTCAACTCACCGAGCAGGTCGGCGCGTTCTTTAAGCATTTGTCCTTCATCGACAATAACGACAACTTTAATATTTTCGTTGTAGAGTGCGAACAGGCGATCACGAAGGTAGTTGAGAGCTCTGATCTTTTCGGTGGTATGGAGTTGCGCTCCGAGTTGATGCGCAATTTCTCCTATCATTTCTATTGGAGTTAGAGTGGGATGGTCGATAAAAACAACTTTTACCCGTCCGGCATAATATTCATTCAGATCTTTTTTCAATCTCGCGAGCACGGATGTTTTACCATTTCCCGCATTATCGGAAACAAGCAGCGCCCCACCCTTATGAGAAAAAATCGCATATTTCAGACGCATGAGGCATTCCGAATGCTGCCCCGACAGGTACAACATTTCCGGATCGGGAGTGAGAGAAAACGGAGGTTTGCTCATTCCCCAATATGAAAGATAATCATCATTCACTCAATAACCTCACTGCTATCAAGTCCGTAAGTTTTTGTGCAATATCTTTCTTCGTGGTCGCAGTTGCAAGAATTTTTGTTCCCTCGCCGATAAAAAATGCTTCATGAAACTCACTGCCAACATGTTCAAGTCTGTTTGCGATTACCAGATCGAGGGCATGCCGCTCCTTAAGCGCTTTGGCACGACGAAACAGCTCTTTATCGGTAATCCCAACCTCAAGTTTAAATCCCACAGTATAAGCATCCGGCATTTTATCTCTTATAATTTTAATAACTTTGGGTGTTTTTACCAATCGTATATCCCAGAAATCGTCACCCGACTGTTTTTTTTCTTCAAGCGTTTTCTCCGGCACATAATCGAGAACTGCCATTGCATGAACGACTGCTCGAATATCTCCTCGTTCAGCCGTGATCCCTATCGTTTTGACAAGGTCGCTTACAGTGGTGACTTGCACCGACTCATAGAGAAGTTTGTCATTTATGCTTAATTTTTCACTCCCTATACCATATATATGGAGTACCGGTATGTTGCTTTTTACCAGCGCCTCTGCTATACGGGCGCCGAGCGCTCCGCTCGAAGTGTTTGCTATATATCTGATACTGTCGATATAAGCCCTTGTGGGGCCGGAAGTTAATAAAACACGCCGTTTCTCGCTTTTCATGACATTTCACCAAAGAAATATACGGTATTTCACCTTAGTATGTAAAAAAGAAGTATCCGAAGGCATGTATAAGAGTAATGAAACACTTCATCAAGCCTACTTTGAATGAGCAGCCTCGACAAAAGCTTTAAGATCGAAGTAATTATCGTGGTTTTCCAGATGGTTACCGACTACAACGAATGAAGCGCCGGCTGCAACCTTGGCCGAAACCGTTTCAGCGCTTCTGATGCCGCCGCCGACAATTAATGGTATATCGATCTCATCGGCAATTCTCCTAATTATTTCGTCAGGTACAGAGTTTGCCGCACCGCTGCCGGCTTCAACGTACACAAGTTTCATCCCGAACAATTCTGCTGCCAAAGCATGTGCGACAGCTATGTCCGGTTTGTCTGACGGTATAGGTTTTGTATTCGACATGAATTCGACTGAAGTCATACGTCCCGATTCAATCAGGAGATACGCGGTCGATATTGCCTCAAGTCCGATACTCTTTATCACCGGCGCACTTCTGACCTGTTCGCCGATTATATATTCAGGATTACGTCCCGATAATAAAGAGAGAAAAAGAATTGCATCGGCTTTTTCGGTAACCTGTGACCTTCCTCCGGGGAAAATAATCACCGGAATATTGACGGCTTCACGAACAGCTCCGATCATATCCTCAAACCCGGTTCTCATCATAAGACTCGTCCCAAAAAGAAGCGCATCGACTCCTGCATCACAGCACTTCAAAGCATGTTCTACTACATCCTCACGACGGGTACGGTCGGGGTCCATAAGTACAAAAAAACCGGCAGCATAATTCTCCCTGATATTCATGAGATAACGATATACGGACGTCTTATGTTGGAACACCATACTTACCTCTTTAATAATCCCTCAACCAGTCCTGGCACCGATGCCAGAGCTTCATCGAGCTTTTCAATATCTTTACCCCCCGCCATTGCCATATGAGGCCGTCCCCCACCGGAACCGCCGACGCATTCGGCAACTTTTTTCACTATATCTCCGGCCTTCAGTGACCGTTTCGATATCAGGTCATCGGTCACGGTGACGACGATGGTAACTTTACCGTTCACAGCGGCCCCGATTACACCGACACCACTTCCCAGCTTCTCACGTACTGAATCGGCAAAGGTTTTGAGTTCTGCCGGATCTGATACATCGATACGGCCATAAGCAATTTTCACACCGTCAACCTCGACAATCCGGGATAAAATATCACTGCCGACTCCGAATGCGCCTTCGGTTTTAAGCTGTTTTATTTCCTTTTCAATATCCCGAATTCTCGAAACAAGCCCATCTATCCGTTCAACTATTTTATCGGATGAAACATTAAGACGACTGCCGACATCAGTGAGGACATCATGTTCCGATTTTGCCAGATTATAAGAACGCATTCCGGTAACGGCCTCGATACGGCGTATTCCGGCAGCAACGGAAGATTCCGAGAGAATTCGCAAGAACCCGATACGCCCGGTTCTTGTAACATGAGTACCGCCGCAAAGTTCAAGTGAAACATTACCCATTTTCACCACCCGGACAACATCGCCATATTTCTCATCGAAAAGACTCATAGCGCCCATGGCACGAGCCTCTTCGAGAGATGCTTCCATGATATCAACCGGATGATCCTCCAAAACGGCGCTGTTTACATGTATCTCAACACGGGCTATCTCATCAGCTGTCATTGCTGAAAAATGATTAAAATCAAACCGCAGGCGGTCCGGATTGACAAACGAACCTGACTGACGGACATGCTCTCCGAGAACCTTTCGCAGCCCTGCCTGTAGAAGGTGGGTTGCGGAATGGTTACGTTCTGTGTCACGGCGTTTTTCAGTATCGATCGAAAGTTGAACAGGTGCGGATTTCAGGGCATCGATATTCAATGTACCTTTCTCTACTTCACAAACATGCGCCCTGCCCGATACGGCATAGTCACGTACATCTTTAACTATCAACACACACGATTTATCATGCGTGACAATAGTTCCCGTATC
>JAFGMP010000436.1 GCA_016927495.1 Candidatus Latescibacterota bacterium
ACGATTGCATCCCAATTGTCTCCGGTTACATGCATAACCGGTTGGCTCAAAACATGGCTGATTTTATCGAATGATAATCCTAATTCTGATAAACTTTTTGCCCACTTTTTATTTTTTTCGAGATATACACGCTGTGCATTATAAATATCAAGCAAGACAAACCTTGCCGGAATGGTTTCATCAGGTTTGAATTCATCATATTTCTGCCCGGCAGGATTTTTCGAAAATTGTACATAACCGAACATCTCGGGAAGATGCATGGCAACTACTCCATGAGGAGACCATACCCAGTTATTGGCAGGAGCGTCTTTGACAACACGATACCCGTTATTTTTCACGTTATTGCCTGAAAATTCAGCGGTGATGATTTCATGTGCCAGTTCAACCCGTGAAAAGTTGATTCGCCATTGATCGCCGTGTTCGGGTGGACATGAGCAATGCGCATATTCTGCAAGCTCTTCCCATAATAATGCAAATTCTATCGACCAACCATGGTCAATGTCCCGTGGATCGTTTAAACTACCGTTAACATACACCGCTGTTTTCAATCCGTGTAAATCCCAACTGCTATCCGCGACAAATGGCCCGCCATAGGTATCTTTATAAGGTTTAGCCAAAAAAAGTTCCCACACAGCATTGAGTGCGTTTATTTCAATTTCATAATACTCATGATTATCACCGTTCGGGTCGATAAAAATTTCAAAATCATTATTTTTATATGATGTCTGATCATGAAAAACAAGATTTCCCCATACATGCGGTTCTTCCATTTCAACACCGATATAGAAATAATAATCATCCCACAGCATTTTCAATCTGGTTTTAAAATGTGGAAGAGGTTTCAGGTCACCTTCGATATCAACGAAGTAATTCGTCCACGGCGCTTTTTCCCATGTCGTATCTGTTAGTTTTCCATCTATTTCTATCGAACCGGTAGAGCGATAGCATATATACCGTTCGGGTTGAATGTTTCGCATATCATTCCATCGTGAAAAATCTTCACCGGCAAATACTTTATAATGTAGAATAATAGATGAAAAGACCAAGACCAGCACAGTCATTATTTTTCCGAAATTGAAAAAGCTCATTATGTTTTCCCTGGTATATGTTTATATAAATGCTATGTGAAAAAGTGAAATACAGTCAAAAAATATAGATCCCCCTTTCACTTTCGCTGCGATACTGTGCATCATAGCGAGTCGTGACATCCCCTTTTTTTAAGGGGGCATTTACCGTCCCAACAACCCGATAGTAACATAATGCGTTGTTAATTTATCCCTCTTTCGTCCTTCGTAGTAATAACTACTACGGAGAATGGATAATAAGGGGGAAATTAAAGGGGTTTTTTTTTATGTGTTTTTCACCGGTTTTTTATAAATTTTCTCCATTGAAGCTTTCACCAATATTATTTTCTAATAAACAAAAAAGATATTAAATCTATATTTTTTGCTTATTAATATTTTATGAGATTTATTCACAGCCAAAACCAAAAATTAAACATGCCATAAAAATATGTTAAACTAATGAATCATCACTATCATTACAACATATAAACATTAATAAAATATTTTATTAATAGTCCAATAGTTTACTTACATTTAATTAACCGCTTCCAAACTTCTCGTTAACCACTTCTCAACATCGCCTCCATTAATTAAAGACGTAAATTTCTAACGTTATAAGGGGGTGATTATCAAACTACTTTAGTTATGCAAATCACGTGAACTTGAAACAAAATCTGTCATCATCATTGGAGGTATGTTTTGAAAAAACTATATATTGTTGCTATCGTTTGTATGTTTTTCACATCTATTGTTTTTGCTGTAGATTTTAATCCCAATCTTCTTAAACTGTCTGCTTCCCCGACTATTCACTACGATTTTGACGGATCGGATTTGTCAATTCCCATAACGGTGAGCGGAACTCCTGCAGGGCTCTATCTTCTTGTCTTCACAAAAGACCGGGGATCATCTATCGGAACTGTCCAAAACGGTCACCTCGGATGGCATTATGTTAATAAGATTGATACCTGTCTGTATCTCTCCGGGATACAGAATTTCGATATCGGGAAAAACACCCTGCACTGGAACGGGAAAGATAATAATAATAACATCGTGCCAGCGGGAGAATACACTTATTACATGTGGGCCTATGACAATATCAACACGAAGCAAATGGCATTAAAAGCCTTCACCTTTGACTATATGATGTTCGACATCGAAGAAAAAGGGGAAGACGGAATGCCTCTTGCAAAACCAATCGCACATACCAAACCATGGACAAATAATATCGCTATGAAATGGACAATCGGTAACGATCCTCAGGATTCAACACTTATCGAGACTTGTGCATTCTCAATAGCTGAGGGTTTTTATTTAGGTATGAGTCCTCAGTATGATCCGACCGATCATGATTACGTTTATTATGAAATCGGACACAGGGATAACGGCACCATGGGAATAGGTAAATGGCAATGGGTACCAAATGGACCTGCCGAACTTCAGGTCGACTGGGCAGACAACGGATATACCATGTGGAGCGCTATCTATACCGGTGGAAATGCAGATGCGGGTGTGGTGAGTGATGGCGATTATCTTTATATCTGTGCAGGAAATCATTATACTATCGAAGCTGAAGCATTTGTAAAAGTTGTTGATTTTGATGGAACCTTACTCAAATCATTCGATATTAGCGACTGGTGGAGTAGTCCGGAAGAATTTGAAGCAGGGGGACAGATGAACGGCGGTCCGAATACTATGGATGAAAGAAATGGAATGTTGTTCCTCAGTTGTCACTGTTCATGTACCAAACAGATGCTGGATCCTGTTGCGGGGATGGATGATGAAGATAGCTTCTATAAATGGTCTAATACAAATGGAGATTATATTCTGGACCATAATTTCGAGGAAGACGCAGACAAGCCATGGATGTGCAATGATTACAATGTAGGCCCCTACATGTATACGGTAACGGCAGATGATAATCTTTTCATGCTGTGCCCGGCCCGTGATATGGGTGCGGTTTCTTTCGGCCTTCTTGCCCCGGATGGAACAGGTATAAGTTACCTTTCCTATGCCGGTGAAACTGCCGTACCCAAATTCGGTACATTTGTAGTTGATGGGGAAACACCGTTTGATGGGATGTATACTGACAACAGGTCGGCTACAGAGGATCGGTCAACACCCGGTGTCTGGTTTGTAGGCCACGATACGATAAAAGGAATTATCAGCAATAATCCTGTAGGTGTTGAAGAGAAAAAACCTGATGGATATTTTATAGCACAAAACACGCCTAATCCTTTCAATCCTACAACAACAATAAGTTATAGATTAGCAAGTGCCGGCAATGTTACAATCGATATTTTTAATGCTGCGGGCCAGAAGGTTGACACTATTGTTGACGGTTTTATGAGTGCGGGTGATCATACAGCAACATGGAATGCTTCGGATTTTTCCGCCGGAATCTATTTCTGTTCTGTGAAATCAGGCAGCTTCAGTAAGACCGTAAAAATGACATTGCTAAAATAATTTTTGCCAATAGCTTTCATTTTAAATGGCTCAAATTTAGTTTGAGCCATTTTTTTACTTGCGATCCCCACAAATCTATTTGGTTAATTTATGATATTATATTTATATTAATATGTTGCAATGATATTTCAGCCCCAAGAAGCACATGTGATAGCAGCATTGTTTCACCGGTGTGGTATTAATCGCAGACGCATTCATTGTCTGAACCATGATTTGCATGATTAAAGGATTATCATGATAT
>JAFGMP010000437.1 GCA_016927495.1 Candidatus Latescibacterota bacterium
CTAGACATGTCCAATTCTTTTTTTGACATATTATTTTACATAACCGGTAAAACCATTCCGTTTGTTATACCGCTGCTCCTGAATTCCACGGTTATTTGTATTGCCGGATTACTGGTGTGTTTTATGATCGCGAGAAAAGGAGCATTGATTCAGTCATGGATTCTGAGGGTATGTCTTGTTGCCGTTATACTCAGTCCGGTTACATCTTTTATTTCCAAATCCTCAGGCCTTACACATATAACTATTCCCGTCCGGTACCCGAACAGCAATAAAATACTTCATAGTTCGGGACACAATGAAACGACGGCATCACAACTTGGTAACAACCGTCATGTACAATTCGGTTTTAATGGTTCGGAGTATAATATCAAAACGGATTTGCATGACTATGCTGAAGCCGATAGCGAAAAACTGATTCCCGAAAATCATAAAACAACATTCGACGGATTACTCACATGGTTAAAGGGCAACAGTTTTATAATCTACTCGATTTTCATCGTAGTATGGACATTCTGCTCTTTTTACTTCATGATGAGAACAATAGTTGCTTATCTGCATTTCAGGCATATCCGGTGTATTGCGTCTACGGCAAAACAGGATTATAATACCCTCTGTAAATCAGTATCCAATATATTGGGCTGCAAAGAGCCGCGTATTCTTATAACACCCGATGCTCAAAGTGTTTTCCTTGCGGGTTTTTTCCATCCGTGTGTTGTTCTGCCAAATGACGAAGCAGATGTAAATCTGGCAACAAAAGAGATTTTCATCCATGAACTGGTTCATCTGAAACGTCATGACTATATCTGGAACTATCTATGTCAGATTGGGAAAATACTACTGCCATTCCAGCCGTTAGTTTGGATTATTATCGGAAAAATGAAGGAAACCAGTGACTTTGTGTGTGACGATTTTGTGATACAATACGCCAAAGAAGGCCGGTCATATGCCGTTCAATTATATAATATTGCACAGTCATTTCAACTCAAACGCCTGCGGGAACTAAATGGGGTCGGTTTTGTATCCAAACTCCCGCTTCGCAAACGTATTGAAAGAATTCTGGATGATTCGCTTAAGCGGCATTTGAAGCTGAACTATACCCATATTCTGGGAATCGTTGTTCTTTTCGTGTCTTCAATTTTTATTTCAGGTTATGTCGGTGTGAAACCTGCGGACTCGTTTCATGCACTAAAAAGAAGTGTTGAGTCACTTGAAAACACATTAACAACTCAATTCCTGAAGACAAGAGCTGCCGGCCTGCACCTGCGGGAAGCCGATGCATCGGAAAGAAACTCCGACATTGAGAAAAACGAAAATAAGACACCTCTACATAAAAATACACAAAAAATACATCACAAAAAAGTTGCAGAATCACATCCAAAACCGACTCCACGAGTTTCGGGACCTAATGATTTGACAATTGACGAAATGCATTATCCCGGATTACCAAAAGTAGTACAAGAGAAATTTTTCCGTGATTCGGATATAGTTGATGATAATGAAGCCGAAACTATAAAGGCGCAAAATTCCCAAACTGCCGCCAGCTTTTTAGAAAATGATGTGGTAGCCGCAGAAGACCGGTCCGATTCCTCAACAACTGGTAATATCTGGGGATTTACTGAAAATTCATACAATATCAAAGTTCAGGATTACAGCGTGAATGTTGATCCCGGCCCGGTGGAAATTATCGGCGCGACGGATTGGGAAAATGACTCTTCGAATGATAGTGAAAACTCACGGCTTAGACAGCTGTACGGAAACCTTGATAAGTTCAGCAATCCGAAATGGTCGCCTGATGGCAGATGGATAGGTTTCGAGGCTGCGGTTGCCATGTGGGTGATTTCTGTCGAGGGTGGTAAACCGATGCCTGTATACGACTCGATAGGAAAGCAGCTTTCCGATGAAACGGGAATGGTGATTGGCGGTGAAACAGCATGCTGGAAACTATTGGGTTTTACCCCCAACAGCCGTGAAATGACATTTGTGGTCAATATTTTTGACCCGGAGCGCGGTTCAATTAACGAAATGGTAAACCTGAATGATTATTACATGGCAACTATTTACGGGGCTGTTCCCATAATCGTAAGCGTGGATATCGGAACCGGTGCACGTCGTACGATTGTCGAGGAATCGAATTCGGGACGATGGAGCACCGACGGCAGGTATTTTGCCTACCAGAAAATGAATCTTGAAGTCAACATCACCCGTCAAAGGTACTACAATACCCATGTTGTAAAGGGTCTTAGGGATCCGGAATACGAAGAGAAATTATATGATAATCTGAACGACGGTTTATTTGTTCTGGATATGGTAACAGGGGAGAAGTGGTTTGTTGCGGAAAAGGGTATGGACCCCTGTTTTGCTCCCGGGGATACCCATGTAATATTTACTCAAAAAGATGATGCGGGAATAATCCAGTTATTCAGGATTCCGTTAAAAGGCGGGGATATGGAACAATTAACATACTATTCAGTGGATGAGGACGGCCATGATGTAAGTTCCCCGGATGTTTCACCTGACGGCGACTGGATTTTACATTCAGGTAGCCTGGGAGATGAATCACCCTGCAGCGGCCTGTTTTTATACTATGTGCCGACCGGAGAGTCTTTTCAATTTAACAAGGAATCCGAAGATTACATCGATCAAGGTGTATGGTCACCCGATGGCAAACAGATTTTATATAACACGGTAAAATATCCTGAAAAAACCAGCCTCGGTTTTTATATAGCCGATTTTAATCCTGAGGATTATGTCAAACCGGTTCAGACGGAGCAATCAACTCCCGTCGATTTTGAACTGACAGGAAACTTTCCCAATCCGTTCAACCCGGTGACGACCATTAAGTTTTCACTGGATCAAGACGGATATACCGAGCTTTTGATCTACAATATCATGGGACAGAAAGTTCGCGAATTGGTATCTACTGAAATGACAGCGGGAATTCATTCGGTTATCTGGGACGGTCGTGATGACGAAAACAGACCGGTGTCGTCCGGCGTGTATATATCTCGGCTAAAGATGGAAGGAAAAGTTGAGACGCTCAGGATGACACTGGTTAAATAAAGAACAGGCACAAAGGTAGAAGGCACAGAGGCACATAGAAAAAACACAATTTACAAGCCCGTATTAAAACTTTGAACAGTGAACTTTGAATTTAGAACATAAAAAAATAAGGAAAATTCCTTCACATCTTTAGATAACAGCCCAATGATTCAATAATTATGGAGGAAAACGTATGAGGTAATTGAGTAGTATGTGTGAAGTTTCGAATGTTTGCTATTACAAAAGATTGAAGGAGGATACGATCATGAAAACGATAATAATCAACATACTAGTTATAGCTGCGCTTCTTGTGTATGCTGTTCCGGCATGTGCCGATGATGTTTATGAAAATTCAACAAAAATTAATATTGATAGTTCAGTCGACATTGACAGCATGACAGATGACAAGGAAGAAAAATCAACACTCAGTACACTTTACCGCAATCTGGATCATTACCAAAATCCGAAATGGTCGCCGGACGGAAAATGGATCGGATTTGAAGCTGGTCATGGAATATGGATTGTTCCGGTGGAAGGCGGATTACCGGTTCCAGCTTATCATGTTTTAGGGAAAATGGAAGTCGACGAATCAGGCACAATAACCGGTGGAGAGACATCATGCGCATATTTATTCGGATTTACTCCCGACAGCCGTGAAATGACGTTCGTTGTGAAAATTTTCGATGCGGAACGTGGATCGGTAGTGGAAACTGTTGAGCGAAACGGTTATGAAATGACGGGAATCTATGGAAGCGTTCCCATAATCATTAATGTGGATATTGAAACCGGTGAAAAACGAACAATTGTTGAGGAGTCGATTTCGGGAGGGTGGAGTCCCAGCGGCAGGTATTTTGCCTACCAGAAAATGAATCTGGAGGGGCAGATAGAGTATCAGCGATATATGGATGCCGTGATATATGAACATATCGGAGATCCTGAAACAAGCCAGCAAAAAATCGATGCTATGTATGATGGATTGTTCGTGCTGGATATGGAAACCGGGGAGAAATGGCTTGTGTCGGAAAAGGGTGGTGATCCCTGTTTTACTCCCGATGACGAGTATGTGATTTTCGGTCAGGATGATGCATCGGGTGTCAGGCAGCTTTACAGAGTTCCGCGTATGGGCGGTGAAATCGAACAGCTCACATTTTATGCGGAAGATGAAGACGGTCATAATACATACTTCCCGGATATTTCACCGGATGGCCAATGGATTCTGCATACCGGCATCTTTGGCGAGCATGTATCTCCATACAGCGGAGTGTATCTTTTTCATGTGCCAACAGGGCAATCATTCCCGCTTTATCCTGATTCGGAACTCCGTATAACTAATGCTACCTGGTCATCAGATGGTACACAGATTCTGTTTTCGACTGTAAAGTATCCTGAGATGACAACACAGGGTATTTATTTTTACACAACTAATTTTAGAGCAGCAGATTATCTTAATCCTACCGGTGTTGATATCGTTTTACCCGAAGCATTAGCTTTGATAGGTAATTTCCCCAATCCGTTTAATCCTTCGACTACTATCGAGTTTTCACTGCCTCAAACCGGATATGCCGATCTCGTTATCTATAATGTGACGGGTCAAAAAGTAAGGGAACTGATATCAGGGCAACTGAATCAGGGTGTTCAAACCGCTGTCTGGGATGGCCATGACGACCAGGGATTGCCGGTTTCAGCCGGTGTGTATGTGACCCGGCTCAGGGCAGAAAATGCCGTGACAACAAACAGAATGATGCTGGTGAAATAAGTTGGTTGTTCAGCGAGTTTAGTATAATTCACTATGGAGATTCTGAACAAGGGAGCTCTAGCCTCGCATACGCTCCGACGCAGCGGGTGCTCCCTTGTTTATAAATTGAAATATAAAAGGAGATCAGTTATGAAACCGGTCACATTATCAATATTCTTACTTATGTTTCTGGGAACCTCTCTCTCTGTTTTTGCTCAGGATTACGGAACCCATATACCGGTTAATCTTGATGATTCGGTAAAAAAAAGCATCTGGCATACCGATTGGTCTCCGGATGGAAAATGGATTACTTTTGAAGTAGATGACGACATTTATGTCTATAATCTGGAAGACAGGGAGATAAAAAATGTTACTGTGACTATTGAAGAAAGTTGTATGTTCCCCTGTTTCACTCCTGATAGTCAGGAAGTTACATTCACATTATTGAATTATGCAAGGAATTTCCAGTCTCCTTCCTGGGATCATATTGAGGGAATTAATCTTTATACCGGCGAGCGCCGTCTCGTTATGGATGCCGCTTTTGAAGGATCCTATAGCCACGACGGAAATTACTTTATCTATAATTATTGGCCTCGTGATGAACCAGACTTTAGTTATGCAATTTATGACAATGACAGGGACGAAACAACATATTATAATTTTGGCCCCGAACCTCCAATTTTCAGTCCGTACCCTGTATGCATGAGTCCTGACAATACTCATTTTGTCGCAACTTTAGATAATAGCGATCATCGCTCAATTGAAAATGCTCTGTCCATTTGCAAATTATATAGTATCGATCTTGATGACGGCGAGTCGGTGCAGATTGATCTGGGATATGGCGATTTCTGGTATCCTGAGTTTTCACCGAATGGCACATGGCTGATATACACACAGATGACCGATAACTTTAAATACTTCAATGTTTGTATTTATAATATCGAAACCGGAAAGATCATATATCTGATACCCGACAGTGAATTCAACACCCACACAGCGAGTTGGTCACCGGATGGGACACAATTATGCTACATCCTTGATACGGATACTGGTCATGAACTCTATATCAAAGACTTTGAGTTTGCATCCGAGCCAACACGTGTGAGTCACGCTGAAGAGACACCGATTATTTTAATTCTGCACGGTAACTATCCAAACCCCTTCAATCCCTCAACAACCATCAAGTTCTCGATACCCCAAACCGGATTTACCGATCTCGTCATTTACAATGTGATGGGTCAGAAAGTGAGGGAGCTTGTGTCTGGAACTTTTACAGAAGGCCTTCATTCAGTGGTGTGGAATGGTAAAGATGACAATGGTCAGGCAGTTTCTGCCGGTGTATATGTAATACGGCTCAGGATGGGAGATGCCAAAACGACAGGCAGGGTGATGCTGGTTAAGTGATATTGTAGTTCAACAGTCAGAATCTGAACAAGGGAGCTTGCTCCCTAGCTAAAAAATTGAAACGACAAAGGAAATCGGTCATGAGAGCGGTCTCTATATCAATATTTTTAATTATGTTTATGGTGATCGTTATCCCTATCTGTGCCCAGGATTACGGTACCCATATACCGCTGTATCTTGATGAATCGGTAGAACGAAGCTTTTGGCGTACCGACTGGTCTCCGGATGGGAAATGGATTGCTTTTGATGTTTCTTACAAGATTTTTGCCTATAATCTGGAAAACGGAGAAATTATACACATTACTAACGATATTGAAGAGAGATGCGGTTACCCTTGCTTTACCCCTGATAGTCAGGAGATATCATTCTCACCTCTATATGAAGATGGGCAAAAATTTGGACATAGTACAGTTGAGGCAATAAATATTTATACCGGTGAACACCGTCTTATGTTTGACAATGCGTATGCAGGTTCCTGGAGCTACGACGGAAGTTACTTTATCTATAATTATTATCCTGCTGAAAAAAACAGGAATTATGCAATTTTTGACTATGACAGCGACGAAACAACCTATTATAATTACAGTAGTTTTGATCCTCCCAAATTCGGTAATTACCCGGCGCGTATGAGTCCGGACAACACTTATTTTATTTCACCATTAAAAGCTCATAATGAAAGAAAAAATCCGGTGTATTTGTTATACCGTGTAGATATTGACAGTAGCGATACAATACAGATGGACATGGGAAGTGGAGACATCGTTTATGCCGAGTATTCACCTGATGGTATATGGGTGGCTTACACTGAGAAAATGTGTGATTCCATAACCGGAAAGCTTTCATACCTCAATGTCGGCATGTATAATACCGAAACTGGTGAAATATTTGATCTGGTGCCCGATAGTGAATACTATATCTCTTCTGCTAGCTGGTCACCGGATGGGACAAAACTTTGTTATATTCTTAGAACGGAAAATGGTGGCGAACTTTATATCAAAGATTTTGAGTATGCATCCGAACCAACATGTGTGAGTCACGCTAAAGATACACCGGTTAACATTGTTTTGCATAGCAATTTCCCAAATCCGTTCAATCCGTCGACCACCATAGAGTTCACGCTGCCGGAAGCAGGTTTTGCCGATCTCGCCATTTATAATGTGATGGGGCAGAAAGTGAGAGAGCTTATATCCGGGCAAATGAATCAGGGGATTCATAGTATTAACTGGGACGGCCGTAACGAACAGGGACTGCCAGTGTCTGCAGGTGTGTATGTGTCTCGGCTCAGGATGGAAGATGTTGTAAGAACGGGTAGAATGATGCTGATAAAATAAAACAAGGGTGCAAGCTCCCTTGTTCAGCTTTAGGAGCAACAACAAAAAAACCACCGTATATCGCGGTGGTTTTCTGTTA
>JAFGMP010000438.1 GCA_016927495.1 Candidatus Latescibacterota bacterium
AGCAGTGGACGAACAGGATAATCTCTGGATAAAATATGAAGGTAATATAGCATATTTTGATGTTGCGACAGAATCGTTTGCTGAGATTGATTTCCCCGACGGTTATTTCTCCTTAAATTCCGGCGAGATTACCTGTGACAAATTTGGACGACTCTGGATCGGCCTGGATGGAGGTGTGGCTGTTTACGAAAATGAACAATGGCAAACATTCGGATTTCTTGGCAAGGAATGCAGCGAAATTAGCACACGCGCGAGAAAACTGGAGTTTGCTCCCAACGGCGATCTCTGGATTGGGACTTTTGTTGGACTTTTCCGATACACTCCTGATTATGACTCAACAGAAATTACCCGGCAATCGAATGTTCCTGAAACCGTTACTCTGTACAATCACCCCAATCCGTTCAATCCCTCGACCACTATCGAGTTCACTTTGCCGGAATCGGGTTTCGCCACCATCACCATCTACAGTTTGACAGGCCAGAAAATCCGTGAAATCGAAGCCGATTTTATGCCAGCCGGAACGCATACGCTCTCATGGGACGGTAGAGACACCAGCGGCAACATCGTTTCATCGGGTATTTATATAACCCGTTTAGAGGCAGGGAAACACACAGCCACCGGCAGGATGGTTTTGGTTAGGTGATGTAGGGGCAACCCCCCGTGGTTGCCCTTTTACGTTTTGGGTACGCCGCCTGTAGGGGCAGACCCGTGTGTCTACCCTTGTTTGGATGTTGACACAAAATCACAGGTTTCGTAGGGGCACAACATCTTGTGCCCTGGTTTTTTTGTCCGAACATGATTTACATGATTAAAGGATTACCATAATCTGTCTTTTCGGAAAAGACTGCTTCGGCACGGTAAATTCAGTAGTTCGATTTTTTAATCCCGGCAATCCCGGTCGTTTTTTCCCTCTGTGCCCGGTCTTTCAAACTTTATCCTTTACTCCGATATCATTTTCCTGTTATTATAATACGACAACGGATTCAAAATATGGTTTTTAACGATTGCATCATGTTAAAGATGAGCAGACAATATTGTGTTTTAAAGGTTTGATCATATATGAGTATTGGCCGTATACAGCTTGATGAGAGTGAAAATTCGGAAGGAGCCTTAACCGGTTATTTAAGCGATGTTCCGCGTCTTATTCTTTTAATCCTCATGCTATGTGCCGCTGTAATCGGGGGATATGTCAATTCGAACCTTGATAAGCCGGTAAAAGTCATAAACCGGTCCGTCGAAAAATCACTTGCACGAAGTTTTCGCGCCAGTATCGAGGGGACTACATCAATTGGCGATTCGGTTGTTGCCAGGCATCGTGACCATGTACGGTATGTTCCCGGCAAAGGTTTACGTTCACTTTCCGGTTCAGCGAACGATACCGGCAGGCCGTTATCTGAAAAGAGCCAGTTCGACGCGCTGTCGGCGCTGAGAAGTGTTCAGACTGCTCCGTTTATCACCGAACGTGAAAAAGAAGATATGTACGGGCATGGTACACGTCACTATACGGGATCATTCTCTCTTTCGACCGATGGCGATTCCGTTGTTCATGCTTACGAATACTGGATAGATATGCGGAAACTCCTCGCCGTACGGCTTCTTATGACAACAGTGGAACAAAGTCCGGTTGTTAATGCTCTTGGCGATTCATTGTCGAAGGTGACTTTTATTAATATCCGTTATCACGACTGGGAATAGCGTTCTCTTATTCTGCGAATATTTATTCAATAAAGCAAAAATAAAAAATGCCCCGGTTCCTTCACCTGCTGTCGACCGTTATCTTTTTTACTGTCAACTTATTGTTATCATATTCGACTTTAAGTGCAAAATCGAAGAGATCACGCTGCAGGCATATTACCGGATCTTCTTTCGGATACCATGATTTGTCACCTCGCAGAAACTTTTGTGCCGATTCACTGGCAAGAATGTTATCGATTGAATGGACATGGTCGTATGATGTACCGGTCAGGAGGCTTTCGATGTAGTTCCCACAGAACTCGTCTTCAGGTGTCGGTTCCACGGAAACCACTCCCATTGCTACGATACTTACCAGTTCCGGATTGGTGTTTAAGATATAATCTGTTGTTGCACGGGCATTGACAAATGATGCGAGAAGTACGGTTTCGGAATGTTCAAATGCGGCAACAGCACCGCTAACACCTGATGTGGTACGGTGTAGTATTGTTCGGCCGGTAAAAAAACCCTCATCCTGAGCCATGATATCCCAGGGTGAATTTCCGAGATCGAATCCTTCGATGGGTCGGCCATCCTGTTCCCCGATAAGCAGAGCTTTGCCCGAATATCCGAGGCATGTGTTTATATCCGATTCGATAATAATTGAGTCTACGCCAAGGTGATATAGCAACGGTTCACACGTGAAAGCACGAAAAACATCGATGATTACAGTCAATCCGCGAGCTTTACGGGCGCCATTTTCCTGTGAATATCTTAAAACACGCATAGAATTTCCTTTCACTTTGGAAGTAAAGATATTTCTGTATTGAATATAAACATTACCGAGCTGATTATGATTTATATTCATTTTACTCCGGCTAAATCGAAATAAAAAATAGAATTCACAATCGAATCCTATTGTACGACATTGATTCGGTTTTAGCAATAATACATTGAAAATTTTAATGCCGAAATCTGTCCGTTTTTCAAAAATTAATGTTGTATTGAGATGTTAACAAAAGTATTGACAAATAATATAATTACCCTATATTGTAGATGGTGGGTAAGTGTAAATAATTCTCAGTGTAAATAATTAAATACTCTCGAGGTGATGAGTTCATGGCTAAAGAGAAAGATAAGGACAAAAAGAACGAAGAAGTGACCGATTATGAGTCGCTGCTTGATGATTTTTCCAATATATTTGATGAGTCCGAAGATGAGTCCGAGGATGAGTCCAATGAAGCTCAGGTTGATCATGATGGCCTTGCTCTTTCGGAACTATTGGGTGAAGATGTCACTGTCTCTAAGAAAACCAGGGAAGTTACCGCTGATACATCGCCCGGGGATGATGAGATTTCAGATGTCGCCAATGAACTGGTTGATCTTGATCTTGAAGAGTATTCGGTTTCCGAAACAAAGGTTGATTCTGACGGGGAAGAGATTTTTGTCGATACAGGTTCGGAAAAGACAGATTTGGAAGATCATGAGATTGATGATCTTGCAGAAGCATACTCCGGTGGATTTGATAGAAATGATCATGAAATAACATTCAGCAGCGATGAAATTACCCAAACCCTTGAAAGATTGGATTTGGATGATCAGGATGAGACCGGACCGGAAACTGAGGAAGTTGAATTTCCCGAATCGGTGAGTGAAACTGAACCGAAGAATGTGGAAATTGAATTATCTGAAGAAGAGAGTGATGCTGAAGTAACCCGTGAAGTTCAAGCTTTGAATTTTGACGATTTACCGGATACGGAAGAAGTTGCCGAAATAACTCAGAAAGTCGAAGAGATCGCCGAAGATGAGGCTGATACGGGTGACTTTAAGGAATTGGAAGATTTCGATTTTGGGGATATTATCGAAGAAGAATCCTCTGCCGGGGAAGAAACCAAAGATGAGGATGTAACTGACAATAAAGACGGTGAAATTACTCAGGAAATTGAAGCGCTTGATCTTGATGATCTGTCCGATTTGGATATCGGTGATGAAGAGATGCAGCCTGAAGAAAATATTTCAGATGAAGTAGAAAGTGATTTGAATTCACCTTCCGAGATAATTTTAGATGAAGTGACGGATGAGGTCGGAGGTTATGCATCTCTGCTCGACCAATTGAACGCGGATAAAACTGATGAAATAATCGCAGATCTGGATGTGCGGTCTGACAAAGAAGAAGGTTTGTTTAGCGAGGATGATGATATTTCCGAATTATCTTTCGATACCATTGAATTGCCCGGCGATGTATCGGCCGAAGAAGAAACAGACGATGAGTCTGCATTCATTGACCTTGGTCTGGAGCTTGAGGATGAAAATGAAGGTGAGTATGAATCGGAAGAAAAACATGCGGTGAGTATTGCCGAACCGGATAGCGGCGAAGAAGATTTTCTCGGGCTTTCAGGTATCAGCGCCGGTGAAGGCAGTGCATCGGGTGGTATGGGGGCGGCGGCAGAGATTTTGTTTGACGGCATCGAGATGGATTTCGACGATCAGATTTCCCTTGTCACACGTGCTGAAATTCTTCTTGCTCAAAAGAAAAAGGAAGAAGCCGCTGAACTTTTCCGGCAGGTCGCAGATGAAAAAGGGGAAACTCACTGGGTTACTAAACGTCTCAGATTGCTTGGTTCTCAAGTCCCGAAAACCGATAATTAGGAATAATTTTATACAACATACATTACAAAAGGTGACGGTGCAGGTTCCGCCACCTTTTTTTATGATGAAATCATACATTGTCAAATAAAAACCGACAGAAATTAGCCCCGTTCTAACGTCACATGCTTATTTTTTTCATACATAACCGGCAGCACATCTTCGAGCGGATTTTGTTTTAGCCACGGATGAACACGGATATACACGGATTGTAGCTTGTGAATTTATAAAGTAATATCGATGAAATAACGTTTTTTATACCACGATGTCCTACCAAAATTTTATCGAATAATCAACTTATTATCAATACACTAACAAATACATTGACATTCATGTGGTATAGTTGTATAGTAAATACATGAACTAAAATAAACTGATATTACATACTATATTTTTTGGAGGAGATCATGAGTTCTAAAATTTTTGCATTTGACATCGGCACAGGTTCTCTGGGTGTCGCGGTAGGGGAAGGAGACGAAATTCTATGAGTAAAAAAACCGAAAATTACAATCTACTTGTTGAAAATTGGATTCCTGTTTTATGGAATAATGGAACATATGAGCGAATAGGAATCTTGGATGCACTAACAAAATCAAGGCGAATTCGTCAAATAGCGGCTTCAAATCCTATGGACCGTGTGGCAATCATTAGATTTCTGCTCGCTTTACTTTATTGGTGCAAAGGTAATCCAACTGAAAATTCTGAATCTAATTATGGCAATTCATTTCCTGAAGAATGGTTTACAAAACTCAACGATCACAAAGACTGTTTCAACCTTTTAGGTGAAGGAAAAAGGTTTTATCAGGTTTGTTATGCTAAAAGGATTCGCGCAGCAACTGATTTAATACAAGAAATCCCAACTGGAAACAACTTTTGGCATACCAGACATTCAACAGACAATATAGATGGGCTTTGCTCTTCATGTTGTGCTATGGGATTGTTGAGATTACCACTATTTTCCGTAAGTGGTCTTCCTGATCTAAAGGCAGGAATAAACGGTACACCTCCTATATATATTATCCCATATGGTATATCTCTCTTCGAAACGCTACAAGCAAACTGGTTACAAAATAATTTATTTGGTCAGCCTTCATGGTTGCAACCAGATATACAACTTTCACAAGAAGAGGATGTACCAATTCTTACTGGCTTAACATTACTTTCAAGACTTGTATGGCTACATGATCCAATCGAACCTTCCGGAATTTGTATGGGGTGTGGTACAAGAAAAAATAAACTTATTCGAACATGTATGTTTCAATCAGCCGGCGAACAAAAGAATGATCGATGGAATGATCCACATGTTTTCTATTTAGATATATCACCACGTAAAGCTTTAAAAGCAAATGATCCAACAGCGTCGGGTAAATTCAGAATGGATAAACCATGGAATGATATTTTTATCAACTTAATAAATTATGGAATGATAAGATTTAAAAATAATCAAAAATATTTTCATGTGGTTGGATTTGCAACTGACAAAGCAAAAAACATCGATGTATGGGAACGAATTATTTACATGCCGCTAAAAGAATCAATTCAAAACTTGTCTGATAATCAAATATATCAATGGTGGAAAGAAGGAGGAAAAATTGATAGAAAAATTGCAAAAATAGTGAGATCAAGAAAAGAATCAACAGCTATTATATCAATGATTCGACCGCAAATTGAAAACAATGTTTCTGTTAAGTTAGAAAAATTAATCACTAGTACCGAATCGGAATGGGAAAAAGCTTCGGTAGAATATCGCCCAATGATGTCTGCTGTCGCTAAATCTCTCTCTCCTGGTTTTACTACGGAAGCTTTGCAGCGTCGACAACAGATTGCTTTTATAACGCCGAACATGCGAACTCAAACAAAATCAGATGAAAAAAATCCACAAAAAAATGGAGATGAA
>JAFGMP010000439.1 GCA_016927495.1 Candidatus Latescibacterota bacterium
ATATTGTTATTATTATACTTATATCAATATTATAGGAATTTTATATGCTAAAATCAAGAAAATTCTTACTATTACTTCAAAGGTTTCAATTTAATACTTTTTCTTTATCAATCGTTTCGACATCATGCACTTTGGGGATACTTTTTCCCCGAAAACCGGTACCGTAAAAGTTTTTCAGCGAATCGACATCTGCCATAAACCATGATTCCATTACCTGCACCATAACATGACAATTTTCTTCATGATCCTGACATAAATTCCATCCATCCTGCGATTTCAAATGCTGCCATGGTAATGTAGTAACCGGATTTTCAGAATCAACAAGCAATATATTAAAAGCATGAGTATGCGATTGTTTAGCCATTAAAAATTCATAAAATGCACTCTCACGGGAACCGCATGCGATGGTGTACCACTTGATTTTGTTATTTCTCGCCAGTAATTTCAGTTCACTGAAAAAGCCGTCAAACCCTTTTCTCAGCGGTATTTTCGTATTCTTATCATCGCCACCACCCTCGACATAAATCCGAATCTCTTTCACCACCGCGTTCCCCCGATCTCACCTTTCAACCACAAATCACCCAGCGAATACTTTTCAAGCCACGACTTCAGCTTTTCCTGTTCAAGCCGCTGCATATGCGTTCCGGCATCATCGTGTTCACACACCAATATCGATTCGGGAGTCTCCGAAAGCGCAGAAACAAGCACATCAGAATGAGTCGTAACAATCAGTTGCGTACGCTTTGATGCATCTATCAGTAGCTCCGCAATGGTCGGCATAATATCGGGGTGAAGCCCGATTTCCGGCTCTTCGATACAAATTAACGGCGGCGGCTCCGGGTGACACAGGATTGTCAGCAAACAGAGATATCGAAGAGTACCATCCGATAAACGTGTTGCGGGAATAGGATCATTCAAACCTTTTTCATACACCATCACCTGTGCAGTTCCGCCTTGTATGTTTACTGATACATAATCAGCATTTGTATAGAATAGTTTTAATTTTTCATTGATTAAATTCCTGGTTTCACGCCTTTTCGCAAGTTTGTCAACGACCAATGCAAAATTATTAAGGTTTTCGGCAAGAAAAGCGCTGGGTAAATCAGTTTGCTGGGGAATTCTGCAATTTGCATTAATTCCACTGTACCAATTTTTGTAAAATGCTATCGACGCAAATTTATGACCTAAACTTGTTAATTCCGGATATAAAAAAGGATCTTTTCGTTGTGATAAAATTGATTGAGTTGAGTTCATATCTTTTGAAGAATCAAGAAATTGAGTTACTAACTCTTTATTTAATATGTTATCTATATTTTTTCTTGTTTTTAAATAGGCTTTGCCATTTTTATTATTATAGAAAACATCATCATCGTTTTCAGCAGCATCTTTTTCAATAACCTCTTCATTAATGAACGCAAAATCACCAATAATACTAAATCCAATAAAATGTCGGAATGTGATATAATCATATAAGTGTTGTAATGGAGTTTTTGTAGTAATTTCAAAATAACCTTGTGATTCACCCTTCCATACCCACTCCTTAGCACCTCCACCAGAGCGAAAAGGAACGCTAATATCATACGGAGTATCACGTAATAGACTAATTGCATCAATAAAATTTGATTTCCCAGAGGCATTCGGCCCTATTAGAACATTCAGGGGCCGTAGTTCTATTTCTTCGCTCTCGGGTCCAAATGAAAGAAGATTTCGTAACCGTATCGATTTAATGAATCTCGTATCTTTCATCGTTATGCTCCTTCACCCTTTATTAAATTCATCGATTATCTCGAGAATTTCCCTGATGTCATCAATTGCATAATCTGCTCCTTCATATCCAACCGGCAGACGGTCGAAAGCAAAACCGTACCGTGCAAACACCGTCAGCATTCCGACCTCACGGGCTCCGACAAGGTCGCGTTCAGGCCAGTCACCGAGCATCAACGTCTCGTTCGGCTCAGTTTTTATGATTGAAAGAACTTTTCGGTACGGTGTCGCATGCGGTTTTCTGAAACCGGTGTCGTCAAATGCGATGACCGTATCGAACGTGTGCTGCAACTGAAGCGAGCACAGCCTGAGCCATGCCTCACGGCGCGGGGCATCGGACAATACTGCCAGTTTCAGTCCGCGGCGAAGTAACTCCATAAGTGTCAGATTAACATGTGGATAGAGAACCAGTGACGCCTCACGGGCTTTACGGTATGCGACTACGCCGCTGGACAATATTTTCCAGTCGATATAGCCGAGATGTTTTTCGAGAAAGCTGTCAAAAACGGTTTGAAACTCGATGCCCTCACGGTCATAAATTGCGTACAGTTCTTTTTTTGCTTCATCTGCCTGCATGGTAAGTCCGGCATCGATCATGGCTGTCACAGCAGCATTTATGGCGTTATCCTTCATGGTCATAAAGTCCATGAGTGTGTTATCGAGGTCAAATACCACTGCTTTTATCAACGAAGTCCTCCGGTATATTCCGGTTTATATTATAACACAGAACGAATCATGGCAACTTCATCGCAATTCGGGAAATGCACACAATTAACACAATCATTCCAGATTTTATGCGGCAGTTCAGATTTATCAATCTCGGAAAAATTAAACCGTGCGAAAAATTCAACCTGATATGTCAGCGCAAAAACACGATTTATCCCGAGCTTTTTAGCTTCTTCGATCAGCGTTTCAACCATTGCTCGGCCAATTCCTTTTCCTTTATGTTCTTCGACCACGGCTAAAGCACATATTTCCGCCAGATCGGCCCACATGACATGTAATGATCCGCAGCCGACTACATCGCCATTAATTTCAGCCACCGTATAATCACGGACATTATCATACACTCTCGACAAAGGCCGCTGCAGCATTATACCTGACTCCGCATGTTTATTGACAATACGGCTAATCGAGGGCACATCTTTCACATATGCTTTCCGGACGGTGAAATTTCTGTTATTTTTCATACATCTCCTCCTTGAAGCAGAATTTTCTTTGCATGCTCTATCTGTTCTTGAAGAGATGCTTTACCGGTCCCTCCTGCCAATGAACGCCGATCGGTAGATTTTTTAAAATCAAAAATATTTACCATATGTTCATTCAATAATTCAGAATGCTTTTTAAGCACTTCAGTGGGAATATGCTTTAACGGTTTTCCATGTTCCTTAGACCATTTAACCAGTTTACCGGCTATCTCATGTGATTTTCTGAAAGGTATGCCTTTTTTCGTCAGGAAATCGGCAATATCGGTAGCGAATACCGAATCGTCGAATACCGCTTCCATCCGCTCAGTTTTAAAAACGATTTCCTCAATGACGCCGGTCATAACCCGGAGACATCCCGTTACCGTTTTCAGCGTGTCGAACAGCGGTTCCTTATCCTCCTGCATATCCTTGCCGTAGGAGAATGGCAATCCTTTCATCACCGTTAAAATCGCCATTAGATTGCCGTACACACGCCCGGTTTTTCCCCGAACAAGCTCGAGGGAATCGGGATTTTTCTTCTGCGGCATCATGGAAGAGCCTGTCGAATACCTTTCCGAAAGCTCGGCAAAACCAAATTCTGCCGACGACCAGATAATTAAATCCTCGCACATTCTGGACAGGTGCATCATCAGTATGGAAGACGCCGAAATCGTCTCTATTATATAGTCCCTGTCAGAAGTTGCATCTATACTGTTTTCGGTAATATCCGAAAATCCCAGTTTTTGAGCGAGAAGTTTACGGTCGATGGCAAATCCGCTTCCTGCTACAGCACCGGAGCCCAGCGGCATTTTATCTGTGCGTTTACGGGTGTCCTTCAACCTCTCAATATCACGTTGGAGCATATGGAACCATGCCATGAGGTAATGCCCCAACCGTACCGGCTGCGCCTGCTGAAGGTGCGTGTACGCCGGAACAATATCATCGATATGCTGTTCGGCCTGATTCACTATCGCTTGCTGTAATTTTCTGATATATGCTTTTATGCTGTCGATTGCACCAAGCAGGTATAACCGTTCATCAGTCGCCACCTGGTCGTTTCTCGACCTTCCGGTGTGAAGTTTAGCACCAACATCGCCGATATGATCTATCAGACGGGATTCGACGGTCATATGAACATCCTCGAGAGAATGATCGAATATAAAGGTTCCCTCTTCCAATTCAATCTTCAGAGTTTCGGATAAATCTTCAAGCCCGGCCGTCAATATTTTCACCTCTTCGTCATTGAGAATACCGGCTTGTTCCAGCGCTGCAACCCATGCGATACTTCCCTGAATATCGACGTCAAGAAGTTCTATATCCACATCCAGCGAGGCGCCGAATTCAACCATAAACTCATCGGGTTTATCGCTGAACCGTCCACCCCACATACTTTTATTGCCCTTGCCGCTCATTACTTATCTCCGAGCTTTCTGAAACGTGAACTCACAGTCTCCGGAAGGCCGAACAGATTGATAAATCCTTCGGCATCCGCCTGGTTATACACTTCATCCTGAGAGAATGTCGCGATATCTTCCCGGTACAGTGAGTACGGGCTCTTTATACCGACCGTATCACAGTTTCCCTTATATAATTTTACCCGAACCGTACCCGTTACATTCTTCTGTGTGCTACTGACGAATGCATCGAGTGCTTCACGGAGACTGCTGTACCATTTGCCGTAATATACCAGTTCCGCGTACCGCAGCGCGACCTGTTGTTTGTAATGCAGAGTGTCACGGTCGAGTGTGAGCTCTTCGAGTGCATTATGCGCTTCATAAAGGATTGTACCGCCCGGTGTTTCATACACGCCGCGTGATTTCATGCCCACAAGCCTGTTCTCGACAATCGTGACCCGTCCCACACCGTTCCGTGACGCTATCCCATTAAGTTTGAAAAGAATCTCAACAGGGCTGAGTGATATACCGTTGATTGATACCGGCCGCCCCTGCTCGAATCCGATTTCTACGTACTCTGCTTTATCCGGAGCTTTTTCCGGTGAATCGGTCAGCGTGTACATTACTTCCCTCGGCTCGTTCCAGGGATCCTCAAGTTCGCCGCCCTCATGGCTGATATGCCATAGGTTCCGGTCACGGGAATATATTTTTTTCCTGGTCTGGGTAATGGGAATCTTATGTGACGCCGCATACTCGATTGCATCCTCACGGCTCCTGATGTTCCATTCACGCCACGGTGCTATAATTGCAAGGTCGGGTGCGAATGCTTTATAAGTCAGTTCAAACCGTACCTGATCATTTCCCTTACCGGTAGCGCCGTGCGATACTGCATCGGCGTTTTCCTTCCGGGCAATTTCAACCTGCCGACGTGCTATCAAAGGCCGTGCAAAAGAGGTACCGAGCAGATATTTGTTCTCATATACAGCCCCAGCCATCATGGTAGGATACACGAAGTCGGTTACAAATTCATCCCTGAGATCTTCTATATACAGTTTGGATGCGCCGGATTTAATTGCTTTTTCCTCAAGGCCGTCAAGTTCTTCCTGCTGGCCGACATCGGCTGCCATCGCGATAACTTCACAGTTATACGTTTCCTTGAGCCAGGGAATGATAATCGATGTATCGAGGCCGCCGGAATATGCCAGCACAACTTTTGATATGTTTTCTTTCATGATGTTCACTCTCCGCTTTTGTTAAATATTACTTTCCATTTCCCATTTGATTCTTTAAACCTGATGGAATCATCAATATATCTTTCACGTTCATTTTCACTAATATTACGCATAGTATTGAATAGTGCGTAAAATTTCTGTTGATCCAGAGTCTGCCTGAAATCGGGGTGAAGGCTGTAAACAAATCTCATGGGATCATCCGAAACAACGGCCTGAAGAATCACCTTTTTAGCCATCTCCTGACCATCCGGTTCTCTGTAAGTCCAACCCTCCGGCACCTTGTAAATCTCGACATGGTATTGACTCCCCAAAAGCTTCCATTCCGGGGGCGGTAACAGCACATATGTCCCAAATTCATCATATGAGTGCTGTATTCGCAGATCGTTCTGGCCGGTAAAATGCTTACGGTCGATAATCACATATGAACCGTCAAGTTCCGAAGGATATTTCACAGCCTTTAAATCACGCAGCATCTCCGAACGCCGTCCGTTCATGTCCGCATACCGCACATCAGGCAGGAAATAAAACGAGAGTTTATTTGGCCACCATCCTCCGGTGAGATAGACCGGTTTGTTCGGGTGTCCCTTTAAAACATCGTTATAACCCCATCGGAACTGTTCCATATTGGTGTCTCTTGAGAGTTTCTGATTATGTGCGGTCTGAATCGATGTGACCAGAACAACTGCCATAAGAATCAGCGCAATCGCCCCTGTGCTCCATCTGATTTTCAATCCTTTAAGTTTTTTTATTCGCTTTGCACCAAAACCTAACGCATCACACAAAACGACCCCGTATCCCAAAGCCATAGCCGGTGTTATCGTGAGCAGGAATCTGGGCAGCTTTTTCATCATTTGATAATGAGAAAAAGACAGTGTACCGAACTCAAGGAAAAGATACCCTAAACAAAACCACCAGATCACTATCAGCAAATTTCGGTTTTTTTCACGTATAGCCTTTATTCCCGAATATATCACACAGGGAATCCCGACATAAAAGGTTAATCCATACAGCGAACTCATCAGGATTCTTCGCGCCGGATTGGTTACCGGCAGCATGTACTTTAGTTGTGTCAGCAAATTTACAGAATTAGGGGGAATATACCCCGAAGCGATCTGCGGGTCACGGGCTTTCACAGCGAGATGTACATTAAACAGAAAATCACCGGTCTTTATGTAATAGATACCGTAAAGCAACACTATCGGAATTACAAATCCGAAACCTATGAGATAGAGCCCCTGTTTCCAACGGTTTATGCTGAATACAAAGGGCAGAAAAAATAATAAAAAATAGTATGAATTCTCACGGGTTATGAACGCGAGAAAGATAAAAAAACCTGCTAATGTATATATTATTTTTTGCCTGTACCCTTTTTCAGTATCAGTATAAAGAAATGCCAGTGCGGCTGCGCTTAAATAAAACGGCACGAGAATATCGGGAAGTATCATCGTCCCGAAAATAATATCAGCCGGAAATGTCGCAAGAACAAACGCACTTAACAATCCCACATTATGCCCATGTATCTTGTTCCCGATGAAATATACCATGATTATGGTTCCTATAGATGCAGCCATCGGATATAAAACAGCGGCAAACTCCACCGGAGGAAGCATGAAAAAAACAAGACGCACGGGCAGCATCAATCCGAATCTGAGCATTCTGAAATCCATATCCATATTCCATGGCCAGATTCCTTTGAACAAGGTGTATGAATATACTCCGTAAGAGAAGTCATCTGCCTGGACGAGACCGCAGAAAAACTGCCATTTCAATACAACATTCACAAGTATAATCCCAAGAAGTGCAATAAGATACGGATCATTCTTAAATTTTTGGTTTATTACCATATTTATCTTTCCGAAAGAAACCTTTCCAGCGTCTCAACAACCCGGTCAATATCATCTCTGGTCACAATGAGCGGCGGTATAAACCGTATGACACTTGGGCCTGCAGTACAGATCAGAATATGCTGCCGCTCGAAATATTCAACAGCATCTGATGCGTTAAAATCCACAGCCACGGCCATCAGGAGACCTTTTCCCCTGACCTCTTTTATGGAATCGAATTTCTTTGCTATTTCACCGAGTCGTGCCGCAAGATATTCACCTTTTTCCTCAACATCCTTTAGAAATTGGGAATCGGATAATATGTCGAAAACACCGCAGGCAACACCGGTAACAAAATGATTACCGCCGAATGTTGAAGCATGTTCTCCGGGATTAATTACCGGCCACACCCGCGGTCCGGTCACGACCGCTCCTATAGGCAGACCACCGGCGATTGGTTTGGCGAGAGTCATGATGTCGGGAGTAATCCCGAAATGTTCATAGGCAAAAAGTTTACCGGTCCGCCCCATACCGCATTGAACTTCATCCACAATCAGGAGTACTTCACGCTCTTTACAAACATTCTCGATATATTTTATAAATGACCGAGTGGCAAAATTAACACCACCTTCCCCCTGAAGTGGTTCGATGATGATTGCGGCAGTCTTGTCCGTAACCATATTGTCGACCGAAGCTGTATCATTGAATATTGCTTCCGCGAAACCATCGAGCAAAGGTTCGAATCCTTTCCGGTATTTTTCCTGCATGGTAGCAGAAAGGGCGCCGAATGTTCTACCATGGAACGAATTTTTAAACGCAACAACTTCTGTTTTCGGTTTTTCCTGTGTATTTCCCCATTTCCGGGCAAATTTTAAAGCACCCTCAACCGCCTCAGTGCCGCTGTTACAGAAAAACACCCTTTCGCCAAAACAATGCTTACAGATTTTTTCAGCCAGCGCAGCCTGAGATGAAATATGATATAAGTTTGACGTATGTATGATCTTTTCAGCCTGATTCTTAATGATATTACTCACTACCGGATGGCAATGCCCCAGGGCATTCACGCCCAGTCCTGAATTGAAATCGAGATACTCCTCACCTTCGAGATTATACATCAACACACCTTTACCGTTTTCGAAGGCAAAAGGTTTCCGCCCGTATGTTTTTAAGACATACTGACCGGTTATTTTAATCGTTTCATCGGTTGTCATGATTCTACCCTTTTTATAATATTATCAAAGCTGTAAATACTATTCCCCGGTGCTTATTTACCTTTTTTTATTTGTTTTATGTCTTTGTGGTTAAATTAATTGTTAGTTGACCCTTATCAATGTATAATCGTACCCCAATGTTTTTTCCCGTCGAGAGTCTCAATAATACTGGAAGGTTCTTTCCAGCCTGCTACATG
>JAFGMP010000440.1 GCA_016927495.1 Candidatus Latescibacterota bacterium
ATGGTAGAAATACGGACGTTTCATCGAAAAATTTCCATTTTTTCCCATTTATTATTACTTTTGTGATTTTCCCTGTTCCAACAGTAGATAAGAATAATTTCTTTTCACCAAAACGAACAGGGAAACGTTGTTCGACATAACTTATTCCTGAAGGAATATGAGGATACAAAATTAATTCATCAGCTTTGTAAATATATTCAAACAAACCCCGTACAAATGCTGCCGGTGGACCAAAACTGTCATATACGAGATTGATGTGTTTATTTGGTTGGTTCAAACCACTTCCAAAGTTTGTAAAAGGATTATCCATTCTAAATTTTTCTGCAAAAGTAAGTAGTTGTTGCATTGATTTGCGGGCGTCTTCAAATACATTCAATCGGTAATAACTCATTATCATCCGTGCTTCGCACGTTGACCAATTTCCGCCATTCACCCATGTTCCATAGTTAAATAAACCTTTATTGTTTACATACATATCATCCAAAGAAGGATAATTAGTAATAATTGTATTATTTTGCCGTAATTCAGGAATAGCTACAATTCTGTCATAAATTATCCTGGCATGAGTATCATCAACCACGCGGAAACAAATTGCATCATGATTACAGACAGTATCGAAGTACCCATGCTTTTCAGCGCCAAATACTCCATGTTTTGTTCCATCCGGATCAAGAGATTTTATAAAACAACCATCCTCGGCAATCAACAGCGGCAGTCCTTTTTGTGCCATATGTCTTCTGTTCTCATACACCATTACTTTTTCTTCATTTTGTATCATTTTTTCAAGTTCAATAATTCTGTCCAATACTGCTATATATGTTATAGAAAGACCACTCAAATAAGCTTTATCAAATATTCCATCCGACTTTTTCCACCCGGCATAACTCGGAGCCAATAAATTACCTGCAGGTCCTGCTAAAAAGAGATTCATAGCTGGATCTCTTCTGGTTTCAATAAAATTGACACCTCGTTCAAGTTTTGGTAAATATTTCTCAATTTTTTCTATATCACGGCTTATTAATAAGAGCTCTGCTTGGAGAAGCGCTCCTGCTGCTGTGAATTCCAATGCCCAGTCGTGAAGCTCAACTCTCCCGTCACCCTGTTTATGAGCCGCCCAGTCCGGTTTTGCTGCATCAACCAGACAACCGTCCGGTGGAATCCATGTGTGATTATGATATGTATATTCTGTTTTACCATCACCTATTTGATCAAACCACAAATCCTGTGAGTTCTGAAGAAAAGTTATATATGGTTCGGTTAAAAACGGTAATGAACAATAGGTTGGCCCGTAGCTATTTTGAATCCACCATGCATCCCATGTCGGCCCCTCGATAAAACCATTCCATTTCGGTTCATAAAACATCGGAAGATTTTGGAACTCAGGATCAGGCCCAAACATTCTTCGTGCAATGTCTAATAACTCGAGATACTCAATATCTCCTTCACCCGCAAAATATTTACCTAAAAAATAATTTTCATCCTGTTTTTTAATAAATTGTGAAGAACAAGAAATAATCAAAAGTATTAACAACAACGTACATTTATTTTTCACCAATCGAATCATATTCTAAATTCCTGTAGAAAGAAAATCGAACCATTGTTTCTCATATGATAAACAGGAGCAGAAATTCTGTACAATTCCTGCTCCTTTATACTTATGAAGCTACCTTAGGGGGAAACTACCGAACAATCAATAGCTTTCCATTTTTTCTGAATCCTTTGGATTCGAAATTATAGAGATAAACACCAGAACTTAGGTTAGTGCCGTCGAAAGTCGCGGAATGCGCGCCCGCAGTCATGTAACCGTCAACAAGTGTCGTTACTTTTTGACCGGACACATTAAATACCTCAAGTTTTACATGTGATGCTTCATTAATGGAATATGAAATCGTGGTTACCGGATTCGCAGGGTTCGGGGAGATTATTACAAATTGTTCTACCGTTTCAGTATCATTATCCGGTTCAATTTCAGGTTCGGTTTGTATTGTTTCGTTTTCATTTTCATTTTTTTCGAATTTATCTACGTAGAGTGAATGGGAATACTCAATACCAGCCGACTCATATGCGGATTCAATTATTTCAGCACCAGGATTTATAGCAGCCGCTCTGTCCGCATAGACCTTTGCCATATCCTTGTCATCAAGAAAATCACCGTAAATATTTGCAATACGAACAAGCATTTCGACTTCGATAGGATTACCTTTATACTCCATTGCTTTTTGGGAAAATGCAGCTATTGCATCGATATATTTTCCTTCACGGATAAGTATTTCACATACCATAAAATCAAGAAATGATGAATACCACATTGCCGCATCAATGCGCTCTGCTTCTATGGTTTTTAGCAGTTTGTCGAAATTGATCCTGTTTAGTTCATTAACCTTGAGAATTTGTTTTATTGCCATTCTTTTCCATACGAGATCGTTTCCTGTTTCAATAAGGTCATAATAAATATCCAATGCATTTTCCCATTCACCTGCTAGTGTCATGTCACTCTTGCAATGTCGTATAGAATGATATATATTACCTCCACACCCAAGGAGGCGATATATGAAAAAGTACAAGG
>JAFGMP010000055.1 GCA_016927495.1 Candidatus Latescibacterota bacterium
CACGATCTTATTCCTATATATATAAATCTGTGTGAAATATTTTCAACTGTATAACGTAATGGCTGTCAAAACATCTGACCTAACTGTCGGGGAGGTACACATGAGATTCAAATGGATTCTGGTTATTTTTGCGCTTCTTTTAATCGGAGTATCCGTGGTTTATGGTGACTTAACGAAAGTGGACATTGACAAAGCCATAAATAAAGCTGAACTTCGCCATCCTTATCTGTATTTCAGCGATGCAGATAAACCTGCGCTGAAGGAACGTATCAAAAATGATCCCGAAAGCAGAGATATTATGGCGCGTCTGATCTCAGAAGCCAACCGTCTGTTGTTTACTCCGGTCGACCGTGTGATTCCGATTCAGGGACGAAACACACGGGCAGACTGGTCGGAGTATGATAAGGATAACAAATATGAAGATTATTTTTACTCCAACCGTAATGGTGCTTTCACCCTAGCTTTTGTGTATCAGATGACTGGTGAAAAAAAGTATGCGGAAAAAGCATTTGAGTTTGCCGATGCTTTTTGTGATTTGCAGTCGTGGACACTTAGAGCGCATGAATTTCCCATCATTTACAGCAGGATTATGCCCTGGAATGTACCCGATGATCAGGTCAATTTCAATTTCGATCATGTTAACGGCGACTCGGGTCGGATGTATGCAGCGGTATATGACTGGTTGTATCCAGCCCTGAATGAAGCTCAGCGTGACCGTATCAGGGGAGCGCTTTTGGAAAAAGTCGTTACGAGAGTTCGTGGAGACTGGGAGTACCACTGGTGGGCTGTGGCATATCGCTGCAACTGGTGTGGTGTGTGTAATTCGGGCGTGGGATTGACCGGCCTGGCATTGCTTACCGAAGATCCGCAACTTACCGATATCGTTGCCGAAGCCCACAACCGTATCGACAGCATGCTGAACGAACTCGGTGTCGACGGCGGCTGGCAGGAAGGCGGCGGTTACTGGAATTACGGCGTTCACACATCGACATTTTTTGCCGATGCGCTCAAACGGCTGACAAAAGGTAAATACGACCTGTTTAAAAATGAGCGACTCAGGAGTAATCCGGCGACCTTTCCACTTTTTATTTCAGTCGCAGGAGGCACCGCCCTCAATTTTGAGGATTCCGGTGCAAGAAGGATAGGTTCATCTCATCTGATTAATAAACTTGCCTCTGAAACCGGGAATACTCAGGCCGCCTGGTACCGTCAGGAATATTTTGATGCTGGTGATGATATTTTTGATATAATATGGCCTCGCCCCACAATAAAAGCAGAACCTCCAAAGAATCCGTCACTTCATTTCAGGACTATCAACTGGTGGGTAATGCGAAGTGATTTCAAAGATCCCGAAAAAGTTCTGGTAGCCGGGAAAGCCGGTAAAAATGATGATCCTCATCATGGCCATCTCGATATCGGACATTTTGTCGTTTACTGGAAAGGTCAGGCTTATATCCAAGACATAGGCAGCGGTTCGTATGATGAGAAATATTTTGATGATGCGCGGTTTGATTATCCTCAGGCATCGAGTCTTGGACACAACGTCGTTTTCGTCAACGGTGAAAAACAGCTTTCTGGTAAATTGAGAAAACAGCCATATAATTATGATATCGGTGGTGAAGTGCTTGAATTCAGGTCGTCCGACACCCGGGATTATGTAATTATGGACCCTGCAAACGCCTATCCCAAAAAAGAAATGAAGGGCTGGCGTCGTCATGTGACGCTTGAAAAACCGATCATCACTGTAGTGGTTGATGAAGTAAAATGCGACAAAGGCGCTGAGATTGAGGCTCGTTTTCATTCCGAATGTAGCACAGACATCCGGGACAATTATGTTCTGCTGAACGGTAAAGACGGTAAGATGGCATTGATCCCTGTTGTTGACGGCGACTTTACATTCAGACCCGGACGTCATGCCTGCCAGCCGGTCAACGCAACACGTAATTTTTTCTGGGTACCCTATTTTGGTACTGTGGTGAAAGCCGGAGGCACGAACACTATTATCGGTACGGTCATTCTCCCTGTCGATAACGACAGCGAAGCCGATAGTATCGCCATGTCGGTTAAACGGTCAGTCGATGGTTCGGGAAATCTGTCGATTTCATTTACCAAAGCCGGAAAAACGTATCGGTATTCGTATAAAAAAGGTTCCGAAGGGCTTGTGCTGGAGAAGTGATTGGTTTTATTGTAAACATATCAAACATAAATCGGGTAAAACAGTGTAGGGACAGAATATATTCTGTCCCTACGTTAATATTAGGCACTTTTGTATAAGTGATAAGGAAATATTAAAATTGATTTTGAAAGGAATAGCATGCTATGTCTCTACGAATATCTTGCGATTCAATTTCAAATTATCCCAGCTTTTCAAGCTTCAAATCCGTCACAAACATCTTCCCGTTCTCCACGAAAAATCCGAATTTCCCTTTTGGAGTATTCGGTATCTTCGCCGATAATTCCGGCATGTTTTTCGGGTGAAAGATAATACTGCCGTCTTTTACCTCGACAACAAATTTGTATGATATCCCGTCGCTGATGTTGAACCATGACACGCCGAGTGTCTCTTTCTTTCCTCCGCTATATGATGCGATATACATGTTACCGTCCGTGCCGTACTCGCTGGTCAGCACACAGTCGATCCTGTCGGAACCGTCTCCATTGGTGCAGGCAACCGCGCCGATATGTGTAGCGCCCTCCTTGACAGCGGAAAAAATGAGACGAACATTGTTCATGTCCGGCAGATCGATTAGCACCAAACCTTTGCCATTTGGCGCGTCAACTGATAGATGGCCGTCGGCAATTCTCACATCGGTATTGTTACCGAGCTCGGTAAGCCGGTCCGGCTGCATATCGGATGAACCGTTCAGGGTGAAATACCGGTCGTTCTCTGTTCCCTGAGCACCAGGTGTGATGATATTAGACATATAATCGATGAAGGGGAAATGCTGCGATTTCTGTTTCACTAAAATACGGCCATCCGGGTACGGATATACCATGCTGTATGCAAACGGGGAAGCGACATTACTGGCTCGGATCATTACGGGGATATCACCGGTTTTGTAAATGTGATTTGTGTGGTCATGGCCGACCATCATTCCTTTGACACATCCGGCGGATGTGATAACGTTTTCGAAGTCATTTGAATAGTTGAATTCATTCGGAGGAATATGAGCAAACAACAGAACTCTTAGTTTTTTTTGTATTGCTTCATCCAGTATGGCGCTTAACCATTTAACCTGTTCGTCATCGACTCCATAAAGCGGTTTGGAGCCGCCCGGATTGGGTGACATGGTATTAAGGCATACCAGACGCCATCCGTTAATATCGGTAAATCTGTATAACGGCCCGAATCGTTTTTTCCACTCGTCGAGTTCGGATTCGCTTTCATAATAAGCGTCGGGAACTTCATGATTGCCTATAATGGGAATTGCAGGATGGATAAGACCGTTCAGCATTTCTTTTTCGTAGTTAAGTTGTTTTATATACTCATCATACGGCGGTACAAAAGCAGTCCCGGCATCGATTACATCGCCGCCGTGAATCGAAATGTCCGGCGTTTCGTTATTAAGCGTTTCCACAAGATCGCGCATACGTTCCTCAGTATGGCGAAACTGTTTTGCCCCCCAGTTTTTGTAATGATTCGGCCAGTAGTGATGATCTGCAATGAATGCAAGTTTGCATGAATAGCCATCCGGAATAAAATCGGAAGCATATAACACTTTCGAATTATTACTATTGCTTACAGGTTTATACCTGTCAGAACAGGATATGCATGTCAAACAAGTCGAAAACGGTAAGGCGGAAACCAGCAGACTTCCTGATTTCAGGAAATTACGACGGGTTAGTATATGTAATGTTGTCAGGTTTTGTTCATTGATCTTGGACATAAGTCTAATACTCCTGTACATTAGCTATCTATCAACATATTAAATCGACTTAAAACTCGATATTGAATCCCCCTACAGGGAATGTGCTGAATTGATAAACATTATCAACATCGCCGTACTCATCCCGTGAGTAATCCCATATATTCTTTCTGCCGTATACATTCATTATGTCTAAATATACGACAAGACTCCAGTTTTTGTAAAAATACCGTTCGTCGAGACGAATATCAAGGCGGTGATAATCAGGGTAACGCCGATCATTCTGGATTGCATCTTCAGGTAGAATCCATGTGTGATTTTCTCTTAAATATGCCGGTTCGGTGTAGGGGCGTCCACCAGTAAATCGCCATTTTGTTGATAATATAACCTCATCGGCAAAAGGTATAATAAATGCAAACATTTTATACCATAATTTTTTACGCATATTCTGGTACCAGGTTGCATTGACGAGATTCCATCGTTTTGCTACTGAAGCGGTAAAAACATTTTTGTGATCAAAATCCCACGGACGTTCTTCACCATTCCTCGGGTCTTCATAACGGGCCCGGTATAACGAATAAGATAGAATATAAGAATATGATGTACTCATTTTCCTATGCAGATATAATTCTATACCTTCGGAATGTCCTTTGGCCGCGTTGACCATTTCACCATTCGAACTATCCCATGGATCGGGTGTAGTTTCTGATATCATAACAGGAACATCTTCATATTTCTTCGAATATCCCTCGAGTGTAATTCGAGTATCGGGTCGCGGCAGCCATTCGGTGCCGAGTACATACTGATCGGTACGATAATAATCAAGATTTTTGTTATTCTTATGCGCTGTCAGCATAATATATGACGGACTCTGTTTATGGACACCGTAAGATGCATTTAAGGAAAATGTGTCGGTCAAACGGTATCTTGCTCCGATTCTTGGATCAATACCACCTTTATCTGTATAGGCAAGATGATCATATCGCGCTCCAAGCCTGAACGACAACCGGTCTGTCGGATTAAGACGAAGCTGGGCGTAAGCAGCGCTTTTCAGGGTTGATACATCTTTTGCGTCGATCCAGGCCGGATATGTTTGATAGATACCGGTTACCGTATCATCTTCTGCAGTGGCAAAAGAAGTGTCGTATGTATACACGGTATCATCTTCAGCAAAGATGTCATGATTGAACCGGCTGTTTTTCAATGAAAATCCACCTGACAATTCATGTTTGCCGAGAAACCATGTAAGATTGTATTTTAATGTTGTTTCTGCTTCAATCGAATCATTACTATAGAATGACTCGCTTCTGTCAGCGCCTTCATCCCATACATCCGTAGACCAGTTATTACGGACATAGGAAAGAACCATTTCGGAAACGAGAGATTTTGATAATGCACTTTTCACCGTAAGCCCTGTAATTACCAGGTCTGTGGTCTGATCGACATTTTCATCATCATCTTCTTCCACATCTTCTCCCGGCTTGATTCGTATGGTATCCTTACCATAGACCGTATTCCAGAGTAATGTATGTCTTCCGAGATTATATGTTACTTTACTCTGAAGGTTGTAATACCGGGGTACCGCTGTCATTCCGTAACTTCCGATGATGAGATCAAGAAAACTTTTTCGAGCCGAAAATAGGAATGTACCGTTCTCCCCGACAGGACCCTCTGCCAAAACTCCGGCTCCTGCCATGCCAAGATCGAAGTTAGTCAGCAACCTTTCGCTGTTTCCGCGCCTGAGAGAGATATCCATAACAGACGATGCCTTATCGCCATACTTTGCAGGGAATGCGCCTGCGATGAAACTGACATCGTTGATGAACTCCGACCTAAGAAGCGAAATTGGTCCTCCACCGATACCCTGTGCTGCAAAATGATTCGGATTGGGAATTTCGATACCGTCCATAACGAACAGATTCTCACCGTAGTTTCCACCCCTGACAATGATTTCATTCATCTGGTCGCTGCCGGAAATAACCGAAGGCAGTACCTGAACGACCCGTTGTATGTCCATAAGACCGCCTGATGAATTTATGATTTCCTGGGTATCGATCGTTCTGCCGGAAACTTCAGCCTCCGGATCTTTTTCGAAATACGACTCCCTGGCTTTAACCGTCACAGCATCGATTTTAACAGCTTCCTGATTTAATTTTACCGAAATTTCCGTACCACGACCGGGGCTGACTGTAACATTTATTTTTATAAGCGAACTGTAACCAACCATTGAAAAACGGATGTTGTAGGTACCGGGTGAAATCTGTGCTATAGTATATTTACCATTATCATCCGCCATTGCGCCTTTTTGCGTATCGACGATATTGAGCGAAGCGCCTGCCAGTGGAATTCCTGACTCGCTATCGGTGATTTGGCCGAAAATACTTCCTGTTTCATGTTCCGTTTGAGCCTGGATAAGTTGTGGAACCATGAGAAAATAATATACAAGCGTTAATATAAATTTTAAAGTAATTCCCGGTAAAGTCAATTTCATTGTCCATACTCCTTCCACATAATGCGAAATAAACAAATTCAAATCTATGAATCATAAGGTATATAGTATAAGCAACTCTTTGCCTTATTTGTATTAAAAAATCATTAAGTTTTTACCTTATTTTGATTTTGTAAATAGACATCGCTCTTTCCATAATAACAATTCGAATAAATTACAAAAATTTTATTAATTTGAATGAATTTTAATGATAAATGGGGATAGAATAAAGATGTAATCGATTAACGGCTCGATTCATGGTATGAAATGAAAATATGGCTTATAAACGGTTTAGGCGGATATTTTGTAATCAAATATAATAAATAGTCCTTGCTTCCCAAAGATATGAACATTAATCTAACAGGAGCCTTTCATACATACACACGGTTTTTTTTCAGGGGGATACTTCATGTTTAGCCGGTCGCAAGTTTTACATATAGTATTTCTGATTTTTATATTATTTTCAACACTTGTCTTTTCCCAGACAAATAACGAAATATTCGAGAATATGGTCGGTCAGATAGCCGCATTGGACAAAGATGTAACGGTTCAATTACTTCACCGTGATCCGGGTGAGAAGATATTAATTGATTCCAATCGGGATGGTCGTATCGATATTTTATATAAAATCGATACCGATGAACGTCATAAAAACGAGCGATCGCCTCTTGTTGTCAAGATTATAGATGAGGACGGCGATATGTACCTCACCGGTGAGGGTGATCTCGACAGTGATTTGTATGTGGCTGACTGGTATGGCGACGGCACCATCGACAGAGTAATCGATTATATCGATCTTGACAACGATAACGATGTTGACGAACAGGTGTTGTATCAGTGGAGCGATATGGCACATTTTCTCGCTCAAGCATCGAAAAATTATGATGGTAAGGCATACTGCGCTGTTTGGACTAAGGACTACGGTGACGATAACCGTTTATGGTACGACATTAATTATGAATATAATCAGCGGACGACGCAGTGGCTGACTGATTTTAACGGTGATGAAATATTTGTGTACGCGTTTTTTTACAATTTTGAGGAGAATACCTTTAGTGCCGGTTTTGAAAATCCCTTTGCGTTTTATGACCTTGACGGCGATTCTTTTTCGGAAGAAGTAGTTCGGCTGGGAGCCTCTGACTTTGTTATAAACTCGCTTCGTTACAGCATGGATATCGATAACGACACACGGGGCAGTAATCGCCATGACTACGACTTTTCAATATCGGCGCTCGGCCCTGTTTCATATGAACCTGAGACTTGCATGACAATTAACCTTCGTGGAATCGAAACCGGTCACATTATCACATGGGAAAATGTACGGCCTATCGCTAAAGCAGGAATATGGTCGAAAATTCACCTAACATGGGATGAAAATGATAACAATATCGATCCGGTACAAGGGAGGCAGCATAATGAACGCTGGGAAGGCATTATAAGTTACGGCAACGAGTATATCCGGCAGGTTGGTGGTCCCTCCTGTGGCGCATACAATAAACGCAACGAAGTCGATATGGATGGTTCGGGAAATTCTCATTTCTACTATTCCACTGTGGATCAACGACTACATCTGTATGGCGCCGAAGTTGGCTGGATTAAAGCCGATTATGATTACGATGAACATGCCGATATGCAAATTTTTATGGAAGACACCGATGGGAACGGCTTTTTCGATACATGGAAATACGATGCGAATGCTGACAGCATTTTTGAGAGGGTTTTTAACCTGACAAATGATGAGGGGCAAGTGTATCAGTTGGATTATTTGACACTCCATGAGCTTTATTTACCTTCCATAGAAAAAGCAGTAAAAGATAATCAGAAAATGCTTGAAACTATCAAACCGGTTTTAATGAAGTATGAAGAAAATTTTAGTCTCGACAATATCGAAGAGTATTTTCGGACTTCGCTGGTTACCGGGTATAACCGTGGATTCTCTCTCGGGCAAAAGGTTAAAAACAGCGATGAAGGCACCCGCTATTACGGTGATCTGATGCGGGAACGTTACTGGTTTAGATTATTGAAAACCGGTGCTGTAAACGACAGCAACTTCCCCGACATCAGAGATGCCTATGAAAATGGATTGTATGACCATACTGCAGACCTGATTGAACAACATTTTCTCAAAGAACAGGTAATTCAGCCATACAAATCATATGAAAAGTGTTTTATGATCGAGTTGACTAATCCCGTCGACATGTTTCTTGAAAATCATCCGTTAATACTGGATATCGAAACGATCCGCAACAAAATTCGGGATTTTAATCCTCTCAATTATGAGATTGTCGAGGGAGTATCCCGGATTGACTGGAGGTCTGTAGCATCCCAGGTCGATGACCTTAACGGGGACAACAAACCTGATGAACTGGCGTTTGTTCATTCGCTGCTGCCTATGAAAGTCACAAATCTCCGCTGCTGGTATTCACCCGAAGGCATCGAATCAACCGTATATCCGCAAAAGACTGATACTCACCGTGACTGGCTCGACCTTAAGGTCAACATCGGCTGGGAGTCGAACCTTTGCGGGTATCGCATGTATTACGGGCAGATCGATTTCTTCGGGAAACGCCGTGAGAGTCTCATATTAAAGACGAACGCCGAAAACTACCACCTTATCAGCGACTGGGGAATGGATGTTCTGCATGTAGGGCAGTCATCGGGCCTCGGTGGTATAAGCATCTGGAATGACAGTGAACGTATACCGGTAATGAATCCTGTGGGAAAAGGAAATGTCGGGATCGAGCGGTCTATTATTGCCAGCGGACCGGTTCGTTCGCTTGTGCGTGTCGATTTTTCCAACGTTCGGTCTTCGAAAGGGGATTATACCGTCAGCATGCTCATGTCGGCTTTTGCCGATAATCGGTTTTCACAGCAGAATATTACCGTTACATCTTCACTTGGGGACACTGTTATGTACAGCCCCGGAGTTATGAAGCTGAAAAACGACAACTTTTTTCTTGACTCCGGCAGCGGTATATTAACCTGTTGGGGATATTCCGACGACGTAATCAAAGACATCGGTATGGGTCTGATGTTTGAACCGGGAGAATACGAAGGGTATGCCGAATCGGAAATTGACCGTTATATCAAACTGAAAATTCCTTCCGGTGAGAGGAGAACCCACTGGATCATCGGTGGGTGGCGGAAAGGACTGGCAAACCCGGTAGCGCCGACTGCCCGGGACTGGGCAAAGCAGGTTGATGAGCTCGGGAGACAACTTCGTGTGCAGGTCGGGATACGGTATCTCAGTAGATGAATCGCTGAATTTTAAATATTTTAACTTTAAAATATTGGAGAGTAATCGATGGTAATGTGCGTTCCGTTTTCATGTGTATGTATGAGTGCGATAGCGATAGTTTTTTCAGCAGTAATATTTGGTACGGTGCAATCGGGATTTTCCCAGAAGCTTGATGACCCGCCGGTAAAATTCGGTAAAAAGATTGATATAACCGTAACCAATCCGGTCAATATCAGCCGTCCCAACGAGCCTGTTGTTATATCCATTAACCAACTCAAACGGTTTGCGCCCGATTTTAACGGGAAGTTTTTCAGGGTAAAACAAAAAACCACAACATTCGAGCCGCTCGATATACCATCACAGATTCGGTCAATTCCCGGAACGCTCGGAGGAGCAGAAGAACTTGTCTTCCAGTTGAATCTTGCACCGAAAGAAAAAAAGACTGTTGAACTTCAGTATAATCCAAAAGGAACCGACCTTCCCGATTACCCGGCACGGACACAGTCGTTCGGAAAATGGTATCGTGACGGCTCCAACAGCGCATGGGAAAACGAAATCATCGCCTATCGTTATTATTACGGTATGGTCGATTATTTCGGAAAAAGTTATCCCGGTTTGTGTCTCGACAAGCTGTTATCCGACTCGTACCACCACGAACGTCTCTGGGGGCAGGACCCGTATGCAGTGGGTAAAACACCGGGATTGGGAGGCATTGCCCTGATCGAGGGTGACCGGTTGACACCGTGCTATGGCTATCCCGATGATGTACCTTATACTTACACCTATACTGCAATAATTGGCGGGCCTGTATGTGCGGGAGTAGTGATGAAAGCCGAAGACAACACGACGAAAAACATTCTTGTGGAAGCAGCCACGGTATTGTTCAACGGGCGGTATGAAAACAAGGTAGTTGCAACTGCAACTCCCGCACAAATAAATCACAGCGTATCTATTGCGCCGGGTATGAAAAAGTTCGACGATGAGCATATAACCGTGGACGAACGTGACGGATTTATGTTTGCATGGGGTATACCTGTGGAGGAGTACGGCACCGTCGGCACGGCGTTTATCTGGAATCCCGACTCATGCAGCGGAATTTACGAAACGGATAACGCAAGGTATGTCAAACTTACCTCTGACGATAACGGTTTGGTATCCTATCTGACGCTTGCGGTATGGTACCGTGCAAGCGCGGATCAACCGAAAAATCAGGATGCGTTGATCAAGCTTGTCAATGAACTGTCACTCGGTTTCAGAAATCCTGTGAATGTTGAGATAACTTGAAATGTCATGAATTATCATGAACGGAGTTGATTATGGCGCTTCAATTAAAAACATGGCGTAAAAACTGGTCTTTGATGAGCAGTTTATTTGATTCGGAGGAAATTGAATTGATCAAAGGCAGACTTATGAAGATCAAGCCGAAAAACATTCTGTATTGTTCATTCGAGAACAGATTTGCCAGAAGCGGCGGACTGGCGGCAGTAACGATAAATATTTTACCATATTTACAGGAAGCGGGAAAGAGCATAAACGCTTATCTTCTAACACCATTTTATTCCAATATAATCGATCAGAAAAAGCTGAAATCGACAGATAAATCATGCACTGTTCCTTTCGACGGCCAGAATATCGATGTGGAAATTTATACTAACAAGGTCGAGTATGAACGGCCTGCCAAAGAGCAACTGGATGAGTACTACATTAAAGCTGCCGGTTTTTTTGAGGCCCGGAACAGCCTGAATGATCCGTACATCCACGAGGGTTGTGAACCACATCAAAACGCAAATGAAATAACCAGGGATTCATTGTTTTACTGCGCTGCAGCGCCCTATGTGCTCAAAGAGTTAAACATACGAAGCAATGTGGTATTTCATCTTCAGGAATGGCAGACCGCACTGATATCTTTAACTGCTAAAGAATCAATGCTGCAGGGTATATTGGAATCATGCGGCACTGTTCAAACTATGCATAATCCCTATGATTCGTTTATCTCACTGGAATCATTGTCGAAAATAGCTGATAATAAAAGAATCTCTAAAATGGCATCCATTAGCGACAATGGTATGACAGCTTATCAAATTGGCCTTCAATTAGTCGATGGACCTGTCGATACGGTTAGTGAAAACTTTGCAAAAGAATTTACCACCGACATTCTTCACACAGAGCATTTTGCGCCGCATTTGCAACCTATTTTCAACACAAATGGAGTGTATGGTATTGCCAACGGAATGTTTATATCTTTTTCACCGGAATTTCCCCAAAAAGAAAAACATACCCGTGACGAAATATGGGTAGTGAAATCGAGAAACCGTAAATCGCTTTTAGAGGTATTGAAATCATACAATCCACCTCAGCGATTTGGCGAGTTGACTTATAAAGGCGGCCCGATAACCAAATTACCCGAGAATATACCGATTTTTGTGATGAGCGGCAGACTGGATCCGGTTCAGAAGGGATATGACATTTTTTTAAGGGCAGTGGAAAAATTTGAAAAGGATAAAATCAAGGTTGTAGTTACCCCAATGCCTGTCAGACAATCCGATCTGGATATATTTCATGAGGCAGCAGAGAAGTGTAATGGGAATCTGACGGTTTTTCCGATACGGATGGAAAAGGGATTCCGTGAATTACAGACAGGAAGCACCTATGGAATGATGCCATCTGTATATGAACCGTTCGGAGCGGCAGTTGAATATATGGCAAACGGTACGGTTAATATCGCACGGGCTACCGGAGGACTGGTCGATCAGATCGAGAACAACAAAAGCGGCTTGTTATACAGGGAAAATAATATATTCTACACCGCCGATTCAATCAGGCAATTCAGTGATTCTCAAAATGATGTTGTTTTAAGGAAAGATATGCCCTGGGTACAATCAATGGTTGATGAATTATATGAGATCATGGTTTATGCCATTACATTATATCAGAATGACCGTAATAAATACCTGGACATAATCAGGAACGGTTTTAAAAAAGCCGCATCGTTCACATGGGATAAAAATGTAAAAGATCATTTGGGAATGTATAAAAAGATTTCAAACGGTTTCGTATAATTTAAATTTTCGTTTAATTTACCGGAGGATCGATGCAGGATACACAATCGCTTCATATGCTTGATTATGTTATCGTTCTGTGCTATTTCGGCATAGTCGTATTTATCGGTATGTATTTTTCAAAATTTATCAAACAGGCCAAAGATTATTTTGCTGCAGGAGCAGCGGTACCCTGGTGGCTTGCCGGTATTTCACTCTGGATGGCATCGTTCAGCGCCATGACTTTTGTAATTTATTCACAGCTTGCCTATAAGTATGGCATGGTGGCGACAACACTCTGCTGGGTGGTAATTCCGGCGATGATCGTTGCCGCCGCTTATTTGTCGGTCAGATGGCGCCGTGCAAGGGTAATGACACCTCTCGGATTCATGGAACAGCGATACAACAAGGCAGTTCATCAGGTTTTTGTCTGGACCGGTATTCCGCTTCGCATGATTGACAATTCCATTCGCGTACTATCCACAGCAATTTTCCTTTCGGTCGCTGTGGGGCAAAGCTGGTTTACTTTGGAAGTATGCATCGGTGTCGTCGGTTTAATCATGATTCTCTACACCATTTTAGGCGGTCAATGGGCAGTATTGATTACCGATTTCTTTCAGTTCATCATTCTTTTGATAGCGGTACTGATATTGTTGCCACTTTCGCTGATAGCAGTTGGAGGTTTTGGCGGCCTGGTATCTCAAGCACCGGAAGGATTTTTCAAGCTTCTTTCGCCACCGTACTTTACCTTTGACTGGATCATGTTTGCAATCATGATTACCCTCTCATATAATGCAACATGGGGGCTTGTCCAGAAATACAACTGTGTTGCCACCGAAATGGATGCCCGTAAGGTTGCAGCGCTCATGGGAATTTTGAGCTTTATAGGTCCTCTGGTATTTTTTATTCCCGCCATGGCCGGCCGTATCCTCATGCCGGAACTGATGGACAGACCCGGGGGTTCCGCCGAAGTGTATGTAGCGATGGCGCTGCGGGTGCTTCCCACCGGTGTTATGGGGCTTCTCATCGCCGGAATGTTCAGCGCTACGCTCTCGACTCTGGGAAATGATTACAATGTTCTGGCCGGTGTGCTGACCAAAGATTTTTACGGTAAAGTGATCAGGCCTGATGCCGATGAAAAAAGCCTGTTAAGGATGGGACGAATCAATACTGCCATTATCGGCGGCCTCACTATTTTCTTTGCAATAGGCATCAACCTTGTTAAAGGATTCAATCTTTATGATATCATGGTGAAAGCCTTTGGCGCGCTTGGTCCTGCAATTATGCTTCCGCTGCTTGGCGGCCTTTTCATGAAAAAAATCAATGCCCGCGGCGCTATGGCCGGTGTGATTACCGGAACTCTGTCAGGTGTTGGTCTTGTCATCCTCAATACGGTGCTTCTTAAAATGTATGCTGATCAGATAACCGACAATGAGACTCTTTCCTACTGGCTCAAACAAGGTTACAATTCCATGTCTATCGGAGTAAATATTTTAATAACACTTCTCGGTATGTGGCTTGGCTCCGTATTATTTGTAACCCCTGATGACGAGAAAGAACGGGTGAAAGAATTCTTCAGCCATATGGATGTACCCACAGAACCGAAAGTCGAACGTGCCGGACAAACTCAATCACCATTTGGCGCTGTAGGTGCGGCATTAATCATTATGGGTTCGGTGATTTTCTGCGGGGGGATTATCATGCAGTTTATTGCCGGTGACAGCCGGGCTTTAGTATTAAATCTGATAGCTTCGATAACTATGATCGTAATCGGTGTACTCATGTGGGTGGTGACCAGAAAAAAAGTATCCGTTTAATAATTATTTTGTTATCACGACAAGTTTTGTTGATTGATTGTTTTTGCAGGAACGCATCGCGATGCGTCCTTATTCCCGCCAGACCAAATTGAAAACAAGGGGACAAATTAACTTTTATTCGGTTAGTTCTGACTATAAACATTTCCCCATAAGGAAAGCATAATGAATAATTTTTCGAGACGGTCTTTTCTCCGGTCATGTTCAGGGGCTATCGGATTAGCTTCTGTATCGCCCGTCCATCAATCATATGCATTATCGAAAAACGGTAGCAAAGTTAAGCCGATTAAAGGGAGCTGGTTTGAATTTCAGCATCATAACCAGCCCGAAGGAAAATACTGGAATCAAACATGCGCATCGTTTTCATGCAAGCAATGGGAAACTAAAGTAAAAGAAACTGCCGAAATCGGCATGGAATATCTCGTACTCATGAATACTGCGCTCTATTTCAAAGCCTTTTATGATACTACCATATTTCCCAAATTCGAGATTGGTTGCGATGACCCTATCGAGGCAATTCTTACTGCGGGCGATAAATATGGTGTGAAGTTTTTTATCGGCGGTGGTTTTTATGGCAAATGGGACAGTCCCGGAATAATCTCCGATCCGGATGCTGCGAAAAAACGTAAAATTGCCATCGCTGAGCTTGCCGAACGGTATAGCCATCATAAAAGTTTTTACGGCTGGTACTGGCCGAACGAAGCGGCAATAAATCCCTATTTCAAGGATCATTTTATCGAATATGTCAACGGCTGCTCGGAAGAAGCGAGAAAATATACTCCTGAAGCAAAAACGCTGATTGCGCCCTATGGCACACGTCTTGCAGTTCCCGATGACACATTTGTAAAGCAGCTTGACACACTCGATATCGACATCATTGCATATCAGGATGAGGTCGGCGTCAGGAAAACTCAGGTTCATGAGAGTGCCGCTTTTTACGAGGGACTCCGTAAAGCTCATGATCGTGTCTCACGGGCGAAAATGTGGGCCGATATGGAAATTTTCGAGTTTGAGGGCGAGGTCTACAGAAGCGCGCTTATCCCGGCAGCATTTTCCAGAATTGAGAAACAACTGGAAGCGGTTTCACCGTATGTCGATACGATTCTGGTGTATCAATACCAGGGGATGATGAACAAACCCGACTCCGAAGCTTTTGCCGGACACCCCGATTCGACGGTACTCTACAGCGACTATGTAGCATGGCTTAATACATTTCATCCAAAGATGGTGAAAAATCTATGATGCAGCGGCAATGGCTCCCGGTCACTGTTTTATCGATAGTGTGTTTGTTTGTGTCATCCTGCGGTGAGCAGCGTATTCAAATTAAACCGGGATGGACGATTTCGAAACTAAAGTATGGGAAAACTTCCGGCACGACATCGGTCGGGGTGTATTTCCCTAAAGCGGGCGATAATCTTCCCCTTACCTTTGGTATCCCGCTGGGACAGTCAGAATCCTGTGATGATATAACGCTTTTCGATCAAAACGGCAACTCTCTGCCGGTTTCATGTATTCCTCTCGCTAATTGGTGGGTTCATCCTGCCCGGTGGACACTCATCTCGACTGTAGTCGTTTCAAAATCTGCTGATTCACAGCAGACACTCACGATAAAATGGGGCGCCGGGAAACTACAAAAATCCGGCATATCACTGGAACATACCATTACTAATGCTGCCTTAACTATCAAAAACGGTGATTATACGCTTGTTTTATCCATGAACGGTATTGAACGGCTTATTACACAGGGGAAGTCCGCTGACCTTTTGCCGAATAATTGCTCCATTACACTTAAAAACGGTAATATAACTCAGCCAGGTAATTTAATCATCTCTGTGCTCCATGACAGTCCGCTGTATAAAAAATTCAGATGCAGTGCGACTCTTACCGATGGCCTCGACATTCACCGTGAATATGAACTTTGGGCAGGTTCACCGTATGTCCGCTGCTCGACACGGTATATCAACAGAACATTGAAGGATATACCCCTTAACAGTATTTCACCGGTAAATGTGCATATGAGAGATGCGGAGCAGGCCTATTTTGGAGTGGTTGGTCAGTCTTCTATAACCGGGGAAATATGTGAGATTCACCAGCGAGCGTTTGAGTGTTTCGGTGTTGCCGATGGAGTTCGATATCCGTTCAAAGATGATATGGAAACTGGTGTGTGGGCTATGGTTCCGGAAACCGTAGCTAATCCCGGATTTATGCTGGTGTTCCCCTATTTCAGGGGTATGGCGGCAGGAAATGCTGATATGGAAAGTGTGGTATCATGCCAAAATGGAACGATGCGCCTCGAACATTTTATGCCTCTTGTAAATTCTGCCGATGTCAGGATTCGTGAAACCATGGCGCGGACATTTACCTGCTGGCTTGTGGTTAACTC
>JAFGMP010000056.1 GCA_016927495.1 Candidatus Latescibacterota bacterium
ACAGTTTACATCTTCAGCTTGAGGCGATGAAACTGGCATTTGCAGATACACACCGGTATGTTTCCGATCCAGCTTTTATGGAACTGAAACCTTCGGACATACTCGATGAAAAGTATTTAGCCGGCCGCGCCAAACTGATCGATATGAAGAAAGCGAACAATCCGTCATGGGGGACACCTCCGAAAGGTGGGACGATCTATCTGACCGCTGCTGATGCGGACGGAATGATGGTGTCATATATACAGTCCAATTATGTAAGCTTCGGATCGGGTATAGTAGTACCGGGGACGGGAATCGCCATACAGAATCGCGGGTACTGTTTTACGCTGGAGAAGGGGCATCCCAACTGTGTCGGCGGCGGTAAACGGCCGTTTCATACCATAATTCCGGCCTTTGTGACAAAGGACGGCGCACCGCTTATGAGTTTTGGAGTTATGGGCGGGCCGGTACAACCTCAGGGACATGTCCAGATGATGGTCAGGATGTTTGTGTACCGGCAGAATCCTCAGGCTGCATCGGACGCGCCAAGATGGCGTGTGTTACAGAATCTCGATGTGGCTCTCGAGCCCGGATTCAAATCAGGTGTGATCGATGAGTTGACACAGCGGGGGCATAATGTCACGATACTCGAGCCGAAAGATTTTGGCGGGGCACAACTCATCTACAGACTCGATAATTGTTATTGCGCGGGATCGGATCACCGCAAAGATGGCCAGGCAGTAGGATTTTAACATATAACTGTGATGCAAAATTTATGGTAAAGGAGGATGTGTTGTTGGAACAAACGTTACTGTTGATCAAACCGAATGTGGTTAGAAAGAATAAAATAGGCGCTGTGATTTCTATACTTGAGGATAGAGGCCTCTTGATAAAAAAAATGCGGATGCTGATTATGACCAAAGAACTTGCCGGGAAATTTTACGCGGTTCATACCGGTAAAGATTTTTATAACAGGCTGGTGGAATTTATGACATCCGGTCCCATTGTGGCGATAGTGCTGGAACATGATAACTGCGTGGCATATGTCCGTGAAATTATCGGGAACACCAATCCCGAAAAAGCCGCTGAGGGTACGATCAGGAAGTTATACGCCGACAGCCTTACCGAAAATGCTGTCCATGCATCTGACTCACCCGATAACGCGAAAATAGAAATCGGAATCATATTCGGAGAGGATTGAATGTTTGTGTAAATGTATGATTTTACATGCCCGGTAAGAACTTTTCAGACGTATAATGACGAGATGTCATTCGATTAACAGCTTGACATAGTATATTAAATTTTGTATAATTGCTGGATAATTTTATGAAAATTGATTTGTATGGTGTATCGGAACAAAAAGACCGGATTGAATTCGACTGTGATGCCGGTAACATTGAGATACCTGAAGGCGAATTCACTCTTGACAGTCCGGTGACAGTGACTGTTGATCTCAATGAGAGCGGTGAACTTGTATACGCAAAGGGACGGATTGTTGCATCCATTGCTATAGAATGTGTTCGCTGCCTCGAATCGTTTCATAAAGAAATTGATGACGAGTTTTCATTTGTCGTCAAACGGCTCAAGCAGGGAGAACCGTTTCCCGATGGCAAAATAGAGACGGAAGAAATTGATGAAGAAGATATAATTTTTATTTCGCATGATCAAAAAGCTCTTGATATAACTGAGTTTGTTCATGATGCACTTCTTTTATCGATTCCTTCTAAACCGGTATGCTGTGAAAAATGTAAAGGTTTATGTCCGCAATGCGGGCAGAATTTAAATATAAAAGACTGCCATTGCTCAAATCAAAATATCGATCCGCGCTGGCAGTCTTTAAAAAGTTTGTTTGACGATAATTCTGATATTTAAAAATACAGGATTTGTTGAAAGGAGAGCTTTAATGCCAGTACCAAAGAGAAAAACATCAAAATCGAAAAAAAGAATGCGCAGATCGCATTGGAATGCACCGATACCTCCAATGGCTACATGTTCCCATTGTGGCCAACCTGTTATGCCGCACAGAGTATGTCCGGGTTGCGGTTATTATAAAAACCGGCAAGTAATAGAACCTGTTGAAGCCTAATTGATTTTAAAATGACGGATAAAGTCATAAGAATAGCTGTCGATGCAATGGGCGGCGACAATGTTCCTGATGTTCTCGTTGAGGGTAGTCTCGATGCATTGCGCTTATATTCCGATGTCGAGATAACTCTTGTGGGAGATGAGAAACGTATCAGTAATTCGCTTGAAAGATTCTTGCAGGCTGGTACTGTAAAAAAATCTAATGTTAAGCGGGAACAATCTGTCAGAAACAGAGTACATATAACTCATGCGGATGAAGTTATAGAAATGTGCGATGCCCCTGCTCAGGCTATCCGTACTAAAAAAGGGGCATCTATCGTTGTAGCTAATAAACTCTGTCGTGCCAATGAGGTTGATGCGGTGATTTCAGCCGGAAACACAGGTGCGGCAATGGCTTCTTCTCTATTGTATATGGGCAGGTTGGCCGGCGTTTCACGGCCCGCTATTACGGCTTTATTCCCAACCAAAAAAAATTTTGTGGCTATTCTTGATGTTGGTGCTAATACGGATTGCAAACCCGAACATCTCTATCAGTTTGCCGTTATGGCTTCGATTTACACTTCTCATGTCCTCGGATATCAACAGCCTCGAATAGGACTTTTAAACATTGGTGAGGAACGTACGAAAGGGAACGAGCTTACCGATGTCGCGTACGGGCTGCTCGAGAATTCCGATTTGAATTTTATCGGTAATGTCGAGGGACGGGATATTTTCAATGGTGTTGCCGATGTTGTTGTCTGCGATGGTTTTGTGGGAAATGTTCTATTGAAGTTTGGGGAGAGCATTTTTAGTTTTGTTACCCATTTGTTACGTAAATATTTAGCCAAAAGTATCTGGCGAAAAATGGGTGCATATCTGATGAAACCTGCTTTCAGGGCGATCAAGACCGAGATGAGTCCTGAGGATTATGGGGGAGCGCCGCTGCTTGGTGTCGATGGAATTTCAATTATCTGCCATGGCAATTCAACACCATATGCAATCCGCAACGCCATACGAGTGGCGCGGAAGCTTGTTTTGGAAGAAGTCAATGAACAAATTAAACTTGAACTCGCAAAAAAGAATTTGAAATAATATGAAAACTTTGCCTCGAATAACCGGACTCGGATTTTCAGTACCCTCGCAGGTGTGGGATAATCATAAACTTGAAAAAATGGTGGACACTTCGGATGAATGGATTCAAAGCAGAACAGGTATAGTTACGCGCTGTATTGCTGGAAAAAAAGATACGACAGCGTCGCTTGCGTCCGAAGCCGCCCTGAAAGCGCTGGATGATGCGAATTGTGGCCCGCTTGATGTTGATATTATCATTGTTGCGACAATGTCTCCGGAAATGTTGTTTCCGGCGACAGCCTGTTTTGTTCAGGAAATAATTGGCGCAAAGAATGCCGCAGCTTTCGATATTACTGCTGCCTGCACGGGATTTATTTACGGATTAACACTGGCCTCTTCGATGGTATTATCCGGGGCAGCAAAAAATGTTCTCGTAATCGGAGCGGAAACTCTGTCACGTATAATAGACTGGACAGACCGAAACACCTGTGTTTTGTTTGGTGATGGCGCCGGCGCCGCCCTTGTTTCAAATGAAGGTAAAGGAGGGCAAATCATCGACAGTTTGATTGGTTCCGACGGTTCTCAGGCAGATTTATTGTATATGCCTGGCGGTGGATCACAGTATCCGACAAGCGAGGACACTGTTCGCAAACGGTTGCATTTTCTGAAAATGGCGGACAGAGGGCTTTTCAAAGTTGCAAGTGTGTCGATGGCCAATGTGGTGAATGAAGTTTTGGTACGAAATCATCTGGCGGTGAGCGATATAGACCTTTTGATACCTCATCAGGCAAATCTCAGAATAATTCTTGCCACTGCGAAAAAACTTGATCTGAATTCGGAAAAAGCTTACGTTAACATAAACAAGTATGGGAATACTTCCGCTGCCACAATTCCGATTGCAATGGTCGAAGCCCGTGACGAAGGCCTTATTGCAGAGGGGAAAATCATTGTGCTTGTGGCATTTGGAAGCGGTATGACCTGGGGTGCGACGATACTTAAATATTGAAATAACTTTTGAAAAAAATAAAACGGTAAAAAATACCTATGGAAAAAACTGCTTTTATATATCCTGGTCAGGGATCACAGACAGTTGGTATGGGAATCTCTCTCGTTGAACAGTACCCTCAAGCCGCAGATATTTTCGAAAAGGCATCGGCGCTGGCAGGTTATGATATGATTGAATTATGCGCTAACGGACCTGTCGAAAAACTATCACGTACTCTCTATACTCAACCCGCACTGTTTACTGTCGAAGCAGCCATTACGGATGTGCTGAAAGTTAATGGTATCGAGCCTGCGTTCGCTGCCGGGCACAGTTTAGGTGAGTACGGCGCATGGTATGCTGCGAATGTCTTCAGTTTTGAGGATGGATTTAAGCTCGTTTCCGAAAGGGGACAACTTATGGATGAAGCTGATCCCGAAGGAATCGGTACCATGAGCGCAGTCATCGGATTGAGCCGTGATATTGTCGAAAGTGTATGTAAGAATACCGATGGTATCGTTGTGGTAGCTAATTGTAACTCACCGCTTCAACACGTTATATCGGGTGAAAAAGGCGCTGTGGATCAGGCCGGAAAAGAATTAAAGGCAAAAGGTGCGAAACGTGTTCTGCCCTTGAAAGTCAGCGGGGCCTTTCACTCTCCGCTCATGGAAAATGCACTCAGTCAATTTACTGAAACTGTTAATAATACATCAATTTCCGAAGCCGTGATTCCGGTCTATGCTAATGTTACGGCTTCACCTGTGAAAAAAGCTGATGAAATCCGGACGCTTATGATACAACAATTGGTCTCGACAGTCAGATGGACTGAAACGGTACAGGCTTTTAAAAAGGGCGGCATTAGCCGGTTTTTTGAAACAGGTCCCGGTCAGGTACTTGCCGGATTATTGAAACGAATCGATGCTTCTCTGGATGTCCGATCTGTTTCGGGTGTTGACGAAATACAGGAACTGAATAAGGAACGTTCATAATAAAGAGGGGATATGAAAAAGTTTGAAGGGAAAGTGGCGTTGATTACCGGTGGTGCACGAGGTATCGGGAAAACAATAGCACAGCGCCTGGTGGAAGAGGGAGCCGACATTGCTATTTGTGACATTAAGCTTGATGTAGCTTGTGCTACCGCCGATGAACTTTCCTTAGGCGGTACGAAAGCGAAAGCATTTATGATGAATGTTTCCGATGCCGAAAGCGTTGTCGATGCAGTAAAAAGTGTTGCCGATGAGTTCGGAAAGATCGATATTCTGATAAATAATGCCGGAATCACTCGTGATACGCTGATGCTGAGAATGAAATCTGAGGATTGGGATTTGGTTTTAGGCGTTAATCTGACCGGTACCTTCAATGTTTCAAAATCTGTGGTCAGATTTATGGTGAAAGCCAGGTACGGACGAATTATCAATATTGCGTCAGTGGTAGGATTAATAGGAAATCCGGGCCAGACGAATTATTCGGCGTCAAAAGCCGGTATTATCGGTCTGACAAAAGCAATGGCCAAAGAATTTGCGTTACGTGGGATAACGGTTAATGCTATAGCGCCAGGATATATTCATACTGATATGACAGAACACCTTTCCGATGAAGCGAAAGAAGCGTTTTTAAAAGCTGTTCCTCTCAACAGAGCGGGAACACCCGGGGATGTGGCTGCAGCGGCAGCTTTTCTCGCATCAGATGATGCATCGTATATTACCGGACAGGTATTGTGTGTAGATGGAGGAATGGTTATGTAATTTTTTGCTGATTTGTTATATTAATAATATCAGGAACGGAACTGGAATTATTATTTATTATCAGTTGTACCGGTAAATCAAATCAAATGTGGAGGTAGAGTAATGAATCTTGAAGAAAGAGTAAAAAATCTTGTAATTACACAACTTGGTGTTGATGCAGGTAAAGTAACCGGAGATTCTTCGTTCATCGATGATCTTGGAGCAGATTCTCTTGACACGGTTGAGTTGGTCATGGCATTTGAAGAAGAATTTGATATGGAAATTTCAGATGATGATGCTCAGACGATGAAAACAGTAAATGATGTAATCAATTATCTTAAAGATAAAGTAACTGAATAGGTAAATATGGCCGATAGGATATGCTTATCGGCCTTTTTCTATTTATATCTTTAATTTAAAGTTGTCAGGAATTGCGATGGAAAATGAAAGAAGAGTAGTTGTAACAGGTCTTGGCACTGTCTGTCCGGTCGGGAATACTGTCGATGATTATTGGAAGGCCATTGTAAAGGGCAAAAGTGGTATCGGGAAAATTACAAAATTCGATGCCTCTGATTTCAAAACACAAATTGCAGGTGAAATCAAAAACTTTGATCCTGAACCGATAATTGATGCCCGTGAAGCAAAAAGAATGGATCTTTTCAGTCAATATGCTCTTTATGCTGCGGCAGAAGCTATTGAGAAAAGCGGCCTCGATTACAAAAATGAAGATTCCTTTAATATTGGAGTAATTGTCGGATCGGGTATCGGCGGAATTAATGTCCTTGAAAAGACTAATGAAACCTATTTGACAAAAGGTCATTCACGTGTCTCGGCATTTTACATATCAGGTATGATCACTGATATGGCCTCCGGGCATATAGCCATGAGTTACGGTTTTCGCGGGCCCAATTTTGCGACAACTTCTGCCTGTGCTTCGGGCGCTCATGCGATCGGATCATCATACTATGCGATTCTTCGTGGCGATGCGGATGTCATGATTACCGGTGGTTCTGAAGGCTCAATTTCTCCGACCTCTCTTGCAGGATTTACCAATATCAAAGCTTTGTCAAGAAGAAATGATGAACCTGAAAAAGCGGCACGTCCCTTCGATATTGACAGAGATGGTTTTGTCATGAGCGAGGGTGCGGGAATTATAGTATTGGAAGAACTTGACCATGCGTTAAAACGTGGAGCGACGATTCTGGCTGAAATGACCGGCGCGGGTTACACTGCTGATGCGTATCATATCACTGCACCCCATCCGGAGGGTATCGGTGCTGCCAGGGCTATGGAGAATGCCATCGCACGGTCGGGAAAAACAAAAGGGGATGTTGATTATATTAACTGTCATTGTCCTTCGACACCTGCAGGTGATGCCGCCGAAGTAATGGCAATCAAAACAGTGTTTGGTGATAGGGCGTATGATATTTCGTTGTCCTCAACGAAGTCAATGATAGGACATCTGCTCGGTGCGGCAGGAGCAATCGAGTTCATTGCCACCGTTCTGACAATTAAACATGGAATAATTACTCCGACAATCAATTGTGAGAACCAGGATCCGGCCTGTGATTTGAACTGTACACCCAATGTCGCTGTTGAAAAAGAGGTTAATTTTGCTCTTTCAAACTCATTTGGGTTTGGCGGCCATAATGCCACTTTGGCATTGCAAAAGTATTCGGACGGTTAATATATGGGTATCGGATGGTGGCTAAAAAAACTATTTAACAGATCAAAGCTGCCGGTAAATGTAAAAGAGATAGAATCAGTTATAGGATATCATTTCAAAAATCCTAATCTTCTGTTCAGAAGCCTTAAACACAGGTCGTATTCTCAGGAGATGGATGGTACTATCGATCGGTCAAATGAACGTCTCGAGTTTTTAGGTGACTCTGTTTTTAATATGGTAGTTTCTCATCACCTTTATATTGAGAATCCTGAATATCAGGAGGGAGATTTAACCAAACTTAAAAGCGCGCTTGTAAGTAAAACGTCAGCCGCTATAGCCGCCAGAAAAATTGGGATTGACCGATTTTTGCTCATTAGTGATTCTGAGGAAGGATCAGGCGGAAGGAAACGCACTTCGATAATTGCCGATACTTACGAAGCGATAATCGGAGCAATTTTTCTGGATGGGGGAATCGAAGCATCGCGGATTTTTATCCGCAAGTCAATACTTGAAAATGTTCCCCATGTTCTCAATGAAATTCAAAAAAATTATAAAAGTCTTTTTCTGGAACTGTCGCAGGGAAAAAAACTTGGCCATCCTGTATACAAGACAATTGACGAAAGCGGCCCCGATCATGACAAACTATTTACTGTCGAAGTATTTGTGAGAGGGGAATCATATGGAACCGGTAAGGGAAAAAGCAAAAAAGCTGCTCAACAGATGGCAGCAAAAGAGGGATTATCAAATTTTATCGAACAATTAAATGACGATGAATAAATTTTGTGAAAATATACAACTAAAATATACTTTATCTGATGACGTTCAACTTACCTGAAAAAAAATTAATCATGGCAGTATATGTTTAACGTTGATTATTATTTTTTTTTGACTTCTATTTGGTTGAATTTTGGAAAAGTGAGGTTTTTTATATGATCGATTTCCTTTTAAATGAAGATCAAGTCATGATTCGTGATACCTGCCGTGAAATTGTCGAAGAGCATATAAAACCTGTCAGGGCCAAATATGACGAAGAAGGTATTTTCCCATGGGATATCGTTGAAATATTGAGGCAGGCTGACATTTTCGGCGTTTACATACCTGAAGAATACGGTGGTTTTGGTGGCGGAGTTCTGGAAAATGCAATCGTCGTCGAAGAATTGTCTCGTGGGTGCGGAGGTATCGCGCTTGCATACGGAGGCACGGGGCTTGGAACATATCCGATTCTTCTGTTCGGCAGTGATGAACAAAAACAGCGGTTTCTCCCCGATATAGCAACCGGTAAAAGGCTTGCCGCATTTTCATTGACGGAAGCCAATGCCGGTTCGGATGTCGGTGGTATAGAAACGACTGCCGAGAAAGATGGTAATTATTATATTCTTAACGGCACCAAACAGTGGATTACAAATGGCAGTGAAGCCGAAGTGTACTCGGTATTTGCTATGACCGATAAATCAAAAGGGCCGCGCGGTGCATCTGCATTCATCGTAGAAAAAGATACTCCGGGATTCACTTTCGGAAAAAAAGAAAATAAAATGGGCATAAGGGCTTCTGCCACGAGCGAACTGATATTTCAGGATTGCCGTATTCCCCAGGAAAATCTTCTCGGACGCGAGGGTATGGGATTTATTATTGCGATGAAAGTGTTTGATAAATCACGACCCGGGATCGCCGCTCAGGCTCTTGGTATTGCTCAGGCTGCATTTGAGGAAGCGGTAGCATTTGTTAAGGAACGCGAACAATTCGGTAAACCGGTGAGTTCGTTCCAGGGCGTTCAGTTTATGCTTGCAGATATGGCTACGAAGATTGCGACAGCCCGCAGTATCATTTATACCACGGCGCGAATGATCGATTCAGGAGCCAAAGACATAACAATGGCATCTGCAATGTGCAAAATGTATTCATCCGATATAGCTATGGAAGTGACTACGGATGCTGTCCAGCTTCTTGGCGGCAGCGGTTACATGAAAGAGTATCCTGTCGAAAAAATGATGCGTGATGCGAAAATTACACAGATATATGAGGGCACCAATCAGATCATGCGTCAGGTTATAGGCCTTGAAATATTGAAAAAAATGTAAATGATTAATTATTGCCTCTTCCTGTGTTTATGCTGATGATGAAATAAATGAGGTACATGAAGATAAATAGATTTACCAATCAAGGGAATTATGTGTGATCGGGTCAGGATATGGCGCTTTCTTGATATGGGAAAAGGGAGCGCTTTTTTTAATATGGCTCTGGATGAAGCCATTATGCTTTTGTTGAAAAGCGGAAAATCCCGACCCGCATTCAGGCTTTACGGATGGGAACCCTCAGCGATAACTCTGGGTTATTCCCAGCGAACAGCGGAAGTTCTTGATTATGAAAAATGCCGGATGCACGGCATAGATGTGACAAAGAGACCCACTGGGGGGCGAGCAGTTTTGCACCATGATGAAATAGCCTATTCCGTAACCTCAGATATCGATGATCCGTATTTCGGTGGTTCCATCATGGATACATACAAATCAATCGGCATGGTTTTATGTAATGCCTTAAAAGCGCTGGGAATCGATACGGACTTAAACAAAAGCCGCCATGACCAAACAGGTAACCGATTTCATGATCATAATTCGTGCTTTGTCAGCACAGCCCGTTATGAATTGACATATGGTGGTAAGAAAATTATCGGCAGCGCTCAGCGTCGTTTCAAAAATGTTTTTCTTCAGCACGGTTCAATATTGACAGGTCCGGGTCAGGAAAATATTTTCGATTATTTTAATGACGGCAATAAACCTTTAAATGCAATAAATGTCATCAGACAAAAATCAATTCACCTGAAATCAATTCTCGGTGATTCATTTTCCGAAAATAAATTGCGAAAGGCTTTGTTTGAATCACTGAAGAATACTCTGGGCGGAAATGTAACACCCGCGGAACCTACATATGAAGAGCTTAATCTTGCACAACGACTTATGAACGAACGTTATGGATCGAAAGAATGGGTATTGGGACATGAAAAAAGAACTCATATTTGACTTTTCCAACCTGACGGTTGAAATGGTTGGAGAACATGGGATTTCCGACAACCTTGTCAACTCCTTGATGGATAAAGCTAAAGCAATCGATGCTGATATGCAAAAACGACGCAAAACAGGAGAACTTCCATTCAGAGATCTGCCCTATGCCGATATCAAAGCATTAACGGAGTATGCCGAAAAAGCCCGGGGCAGGTTTGAGAATTTTGTCAATGTCGGAATCGGAGGATCGGCCCTCGGTGCACAAGCGCTTTTTATGGCGCTCTGCCATCCTTTCCATAATGAACTCGATTCAAGACCCGGAAACGGCATGAGAATGTATTTCGCCGATAATGTCGATCCCGACCGCCTTACCGGCATATTCGATGTATGTGATCCGCACAAAACGCTGTACAACGTCATCACCAAATCGGGTTCGACAGCAGAGACTATGGGGGCTTTCCTGCTGGTAAAGAATATTCTCGAAAAGGCAGTCGGTTCATCATGGAAAAACCATATAGTTATCACAACCGACAAAGAAAAAGGTGATTTACGGGATATCGCAGATTCCGAAAACATCACATCCTTTGTGGTACCGGATGGTGTAGGAGGTCGTTTTTCGGTTTTGTGCCCGGTAGGCCTTTTGCCAGCCGCATGCGCCGGTATCGATATCACCGAACTGCTTGCGGGCGCCGCAGCGATGGATAAACGTCTACGGTCTGCCGATGTGCCGGACAACCCTGCGTACCTGTATTCGATCTATCAATATCTTTTAGACATAAAATCAGGTAAAAACATATCGGTTATGATGCCGTATTCATCAGGCCTGTACGGCCTTGCGGACTGGTTCCGTCAGCTCTGGGCGGAAAGTCTCGGGAAAAAGCATGATCTTGACGGAAACATAGTTAATACAGGGCCAACCCCGGTCAAGGCACTCGGTGTGACCGACCAGCATTCGCAGGTACAGCTTTATGTCGAAGGGCCGTATGACAAGGTTTTTACGATTCTTGCAGTCGATAAGTTCGAAAATGATTGCCTGATGGAACCGTCGTATAAGGATAAGTCTTCACTCGGATATCTTGGTGGACGGTCGATGGCGGAACTCATGGAAGCTGAGCGGCTCGGTACCATTTATGCGCTTACAAAAAACAAACGGCCCAATATGACCATTACCTTTCCCGGAATAACTCCGGGGACAGTCGGCCAGTTTTTGTATGCTTTCGAGGTTTCTATCGTATTTTCGGGTGGTTTGTACAATGTCAATCCTCTTGACCAGCCGGGTGTCGAAGCCGGTAAAATTGCAGCGTTTGCCCTTATGGGAAGGTCCGGTTATGAAGACAAAGCTGCAGAAATTAAAGACGGCCTTAAAGGTAATGATAAATATGTGAAGTGAAACATGATAGATATGGATTTACTGTCAGTATTTTCTTTTTGTCTTTATTTTATTCTTTTTGTTTAGTTAATGGGTTATTGATAAAATCATGAAACGTTTTTTAATAATTATAGCCTGCATATTTTTTGCATATTTTTTGATTCTGCTTATGGCTCTGGAGAAAAGTGAGGATCACCCGCGATTCCATACGTCCTATCCTGTGCCGGTTGATGCCGATACATCGATGTCTGAACCGGGTCAGTACGGCGGCCGGGTGCTTATCGGCTCCATTGGCGATCCCAAGACATTCAATCCCATTACTCCATCCGGAAGAACCAGCGCCGATATCTATGAAAGGCTTTTTTCTACTCTTGTGAGCCGTGACCGGATAACACAGGAGATAGTGCCGGCTCTTGCGAAATCATGGGAATTCTCTGATGATAACCGTGAATTAACATTTCACATGAGGCGCGGAGTGGTGTGGAGCGATGGCGTCCCGGTAACCGCCTATGACGCCGAATTTACCTATGAAGTCATCTACCATCCCGACATTGCCAATTATCTCCGTGATGCAATGAATGTCAATGGTGAGCCATTTGTCGGAACTGCGGTGGATTCCTTTACCTTTAAAGTAACAATACCGTCTCCGATTGCTCCATTCCTGAAACTTGCCGGTGGTGACGATGTACATATTTTACCCAAACATATTTTAAAACCTGAACTCGAAAAGGGAACATTCGATTCGGCCTATAATATAAGTTGGCCTCCGGAGAAACTTGTGTCCTGCGGGCCGTTTCTGTTTGAGAAATTTGAATCCGGTGTGAAAACAGCGCTGAGGAGAAATCCCAATTACTGGCGTGTTGACCGTCACGGTAACCGTCTGCCGTATCTGGAACGTATCATTTTTGTCACACTGCGTAATTTTGAAACGGAGTTTCTGATGTTCCAGAACGGTGATCTGGATATGCTCGACCAGATTCGTCTTTCAAATGTTCCGATTCTTGAACGTGATGCCGAAAAAAATGGATACAAGGTTGTCGATATCGGCACCGATGTGGGACTGGTTTTATTCTGGTTCAATATGAAACCGGGTACGAATAAAAGTGGAAAACCTTATGTAGCGCCTTATAAACTCACATGGTTCAACGATGTCAGGTGGCGCAGGGTGGTATCTCATGCTGTGGACCGTAAGGGTATAATCGAGAGGGTTGCAGACGGTTTGGCTGTTCCTCAGTACGGGCCTGAAACGGAAACGAACAAGCTCTGGTACAATCCTAATGTGGTAAAATATGAGTATGATCTCGATAAATCACGTGCTTTATTGGATAGCATGGGACTAATTGACCGTGACGGCGACGGTATACGTGAAGACGAAGAGGGGCATCCGGCGGAATTTACCATGGTTACCTATACGGGCGGAACGGGAGTCACTGCGAATATTATCAAAGATGATCTGGCAAAAGTCGGTGTAAGAATGATTTACAGCGAGGTCGAGTTCAAGACGCTGTTGGTGCTTATCCATGACGAATTAACTTATGAGTGCGGTTTGATAGGTCTGACTCCAGGTGATCTCGATCCTTCCGACGGAATGAATGTATGGTTGTCCAGTTCGAGCATGCATATGTGGAATCCCAATCAGGAAAAACCGGCTACGAAGTGGGAAGCCCGGATCGATGAGCTTATGCGTCTCCAGATGGTGACACTCGACCGTGAAAAACGCAAGGAATATTATGACGAGGTACAGTATATTATTTCAGATCAGGTTCCTTTTATTTACATTACAACAGCTAAGGCTTATGTTTCATACAGAAATGAATTCAGAAATATCAGTCCTTCCGTAATAAATCACCGTCTTTTATGGAATGCCGATGAACTCTGGAAGGAATAGGCTGTGACATGAAAACATATATTTTAAAACGATTGCTGCATATGATTCCGCTTCTTTTGGGAATTACCTTTTTCAGCTTTATGATCATAAGCTTTGCTCCGGGTGATTATCTGACCGATATGTCCCAGAATCCACAGGTGAGTGCTCAGACCATAGAAGATCTGAGAACACAGTTCGGACTCGACCGGCCCTGGTATATACAGTATGCAAAGTGGCTCTGGAATGCCTCACATCTCGATTTTGGGTATTCATTTGCTAATCAGGTTCCGGTGTTTACCCTCATCAGGGAACGTATGTTTAACACATTGCTCCTTGCACTGTCGGCAGCTCTTTTCGCATGGGGGTTGTCGATACCGCTTGGTATCATAAGTGCGGTACGGCAGAATACATGGGTTGACCGGTCAGCTTCTTTCGTGTCTTTTCTCGGACTTTCCATTCCTGAAGTTTTTTTCGCTCTGCTTATGGTTTTATTCGCGGCAAAAACCAAACTGTTTCCTGTAGGAGGCATGAAATCCATAGATTTCGAATACATGTCCTATCCGGCACAAATTATTAATCTTCTTCATCATTTGATACTTCCGACCATTGTGCTGGGAAGCATATCGATGGCGGGAAGAATGCGCCAGATGCGTGCCAATCTCCTCGAAACACTGCTTCAGGATTACATTCAGACTGCCCGTGCCAAAGGCCTGAGCGACCGGGTAGTTATATACAAGCATGCATTGAGGAACGCCATTAATCCACTCATAACATTATTTGGTTTTACTCTTGCCGGATTACTTTCCGGTGCATTTTTGGTCGAGGTGGTAATGAGTTGGCCGGGTCTCGGAAGGTTAACTCTGGATGCTTTGTTTTCAAGAGATCTGTACCTTGTGATGGGGTCGCTCCTAATGGCATCCGTTATGCTGATTATCGGAAATCTTGTGGCTGACATTCTGCTCGCTCTTTCAGATCCGAGGATACGGTATGAATAAAGAGAAAAAACAGCTTTCACAGTCGCCATGGGCGCTATTCTGGCGGCATTTCCGCAGGAATCGAACGGCAATGACCGGTGGTCTGATTCTGGTGCTGTTTTACACTCTTGCATTTTTTGCCGATTTTTTCGCACCGTACGGTATGGAAACTCAAAACAGAATGCTGTTCAACAGTCCTCCGACACGTCCGCATTTTTTCGATTCAACCGGTAAATTTCATATCAGGCCGTTTGTCTACGGCAAAGACCTTGTGGATAAAAAATGGACAAAATATGCCGATGACACCTCGCGAATATACCCGATTAAATTTGGTGTCAGAGGTGATACATATAAATTCTTCGGATTGATTTCGTCAAACTGGCATCTTTTCGGAGTAGGCGGAGAGGGCAGAATTTTTCTTATCGGGACCGATCAGTATGGCAGGGATGTTTTGTCACGGCTTCTGTTCGGCGCGCGAATATCGCTTTCGGTTGGTCTTGTCGGAATTTTGCTTTCCTTTGTTTTCGGCATGCTTGCAGGCGGTATTTCAGGTTATTTCGGAGGTTTTACCGACACGGTCATTATGCGGTTTACCGAATTGATCATGTCTGTTCCCGGTCTGTATCTAATTCTTGCGTTGAGAGCGGCGTTTCCAATGGAAATACCTTCGGACAGAATGTACCTGATCATTGTGGCAATTCTTTCTTTTATAAGCTGGGCCGGTATGTCGAGGATTATACGCGGTATGACGCTATCATTGAAGGAAAACGACTATGTCACCGCTGCCCGCGCTCTTGGATTGGGTCACCTCCGAATAATCGTGCGCCATATTTTGCCGAATACATTGTCATTTGTTATTGTTGCGGCGACGGTATCTGTTCCCGGTTATATACTTGGCGAGGTTGCATTATCGTTTTTGGGCGTCGGCATCGCCGAACCGGTGGCAAGCTGGGGTAATATGCTGCAGCAGGCTCAGAGCATCAGAGTGCTTACATCGTTTCCCTGGATACTTGCACCGGGGTATGTGATTTTTATAACCGTACTTGCATTCAATTTTCTCGGTGACGGACTTCGCGATGCGCTCGATCCCCGTAAAATTCTTGAAGCGAAGTGAAAGATTTAATAGTAATTTTAGGATTTTTTTATGAATAATGGTCATTTGCTTGAAATACAGGGTCTGAAGACCTATTTCCATATGGAAACAGGTATTGCAAAAGCTGTTGATAATGTTTCCTTCTGTATCGACACAGGGGAGACGTTAGGCCTTGTGGGGGAAAGCGGCTGCGGAAAAAGCGTAACCTCTTTATCAATTATGAGGCTCATTCAATCACCACCGGGTAAAATAGAAGGTGGACATATTCTCTTTAACGGCGTCGACCTATTAACGATTTCCGAGTCGAAAATGCGTTCGGTCCGGGGAAACGATATAGCCATGATATTTCAGGAACCGATGACATC
>JAFGMP010000441.1 GCA_016927495.1 Candidatus Latescibacterota bacterium
CCGTGAGCGATGTCATCGTCATTCACATTCCGTCCAAGCCATGTTGCGCCCACAAGAGTGCCGTCCTGCATAATATCCATGCGCCCGTGAATCTTACCGTCGGTGTGAAGGCCTTTCTTCCAGCCGCAGACCTTGCCGACATCCACAACGATGCGCTGATCCTTTTTAACGGGATCGTATTCTGTAATGATAACCTGTGAATCTTTCGACCGGTGATCGCCGGTAGCCATGTAGAAGCAGCCGTTGGGGCCTCTGGTGACTTCTCCCCATTGTGACCAGATCCCGTGATTATCCTCGGGGAAAAATTCGGGGTAAAGCCCTCTGATCGGGGCAAAATCGACTGTGGGTGCAGTCTTTGCCATTTCGAAGTCCTTTTTTCCCGGATAATCTTTGGGGATAGTGATAAAATCCTTCGATCTATCGGTTACCATGCCGGTCGCCTTGCGGAGTTGATGTTTATCCCACTGTTCGGTGACGGCTTTTCGTTCGACTTCCGTCGCTGATACAACATTTGCACAAAGGATTTGTAGAAGCAGCAATAGAATACAGACAAACAATACCTGATTAAGCTTCGAAATATTACGCACGAACGGCTCCTTTCGTTGGTTATTTTGAAATTCTCCTATAAATTTAACTGTTATAATGAGAATTGAAGGGGGGAAGTGTCAAGAAAAAATATGTGTGATATGGATAAATTTTCTTTGAAATTCCGTTAAAAAAGACTGTCTGAACCGCAGATACCCATGATGAAATGATGGCCATGATATGTTTTTGCGGTTGATATCGCTACGACGCGATATATCCATTTGATTTTGCCCTGAATATCGTTATTTTTATCATGAAAATCGTGTTCAGATTTTTTATTAAAGGCAACCACAGAGAGCGCCCATATAACTGACGAATCCATAAATACAGGGCAGACACTTTTCCTAAAAGCCAAAGTGGCAGGTTTTGAACCTGTACTTACGAAGCTTTGTTCTTTTTTTCTTCATTTTCTTCATTTTCTTCATGGTCAATTTTTTTGTGTATTTTTATCATCCCCTTAATCGTTCCGCCAGCGATGTGTACCGTTCACTCACCTGATCGTTTTTCACTGCAATTGCAAGCGCTTTCATATCTCCCACAAGCACAACCAGTTCACGGGCCCGTGTGACCGCTGTATAGAGCAGATTGCGTTTGAGCATGATAAAATGCTGGGTTGTCACCGGCATGACCACGCATTTGAATTCACTGCCCTGGCTTTTATGGACGCTGATGGCATAGGCGGTCACAATGTCGTCCAGTTCAGAACCGCTGTATTCAACAACTTCATCAAACTGAACCCGTATCGATGACTTTGCGGTATTAATCTTTACGATACGGCCTATATCGCCGTTGAACACCATTTTGTCATAATTATTACGAATTTGCATTACCTTATCACCCTGTCGGAATATCCATGCACCTTTTTTTGCTTCAGGTGCAGAGGCGCGCTGCGGATTGAGACGTTCCTGCAGAAGGGTATTCAGATTTGACACACCGGTTTCACTTTTATGCATGGGCGCCAGCACCTGAATATCGGTAATGGGATCGAAACCGTACCGTATGGGAAGTCTCCGTGACACCATATCGACGATTGTTGCAGCTACTTCGACAGGATTGTACTTTTTCACAAAGAAAAAATTACCCGAATTCTGGTTATCGGTAAATGGTGTTTTCCCGGAATTGATGCGGTGAGCGCACTGTACGATTCTGCTCGATGCTGCCTGACGGAAAATCTCGGTAAGTCGAATTGTTGGTATAATGCCCGATGCGATGATATCACGGAGTACATTTCCGGCGCCTATGGAGGGTAACTGGTCGACATCTCCGACTATGATAAGGATTGTGTAGGAGCTTATTGCATTCAGAAACGAAGCCATAAGTTCGGTATCGATCATGGATGCCTCATCGACAATAACAACATGAGCAGAAAGCTGACTTCCTTCATTGCGTGAAAATTTTCCACGGTATGGATCGAATTCGAGAAGACGGTGTATGGTTTTGGCTTCCCTTCCCGTCGTTTCAGTTAACCGCTTTGCCGCACGGCCAGTCGGAGCGCACAGAACTACGGATAGCTTCAAACGCTGAAACATGTCGATTAATGCCAAGACGGTTGTAGTCTTGCCGGTTCCCGGACCGCCGGTAAGTACCATGCAATTGGACAAAGCTGCTGTTTTAACCGCTTCACGCTGCCGGGGAGCGAGGGCGAACCCTCTCGATTTTTCGATTATATCCAAATTTTTTTCGATTTCATCAGGTTTCGGGGAAAAGCCATGTAACGGTGTTTTGGCAAGCAGGCGGAGATGTTGAGCGACTTTGATTTCGGTTGTATACAACTCAATTCCGTAGATCCTGTCATCTTCGGCGACAATGTCGCCATGATCTTTGAGATAGCCGATAGCTTTTATCACTAAATCAGCTTCAATATCGAGATTCTCTGCCGTTTGTTCGATGAGAAATTTTGCGGGTACGAAAACATGACCTTTATCTTTGAGGTCGTCGAGACAATATATGACGCCTGCACGGACACGCTCTGGTGATTCCAGCGCAATTCCAAGCTTTTGTGCTACCTGGTCGGCTTTAATAAAACCAATGCCCCTGATATCCCTGATAAGGCGGTAGGGGTTGCTGCGCATCTTATCGATAGTCTCATCACCGTATTTTTCATAAATTTTGGTTGCATATGCAGATGAAATGTCATGAGATTGAAGAAAAATCATTATGTCACGGATGTGACGGTGCCGTGCCCAGCCATCAATGATGGATTTTAGTTTTTTTCTGCCAAGTCCCGGTACTTTTTTGAGTTTTTGGGGGGTTTCGTCAAGAATTCGGAGTGTGTCTTCCCTGAATGTTTCTACAATTCTTTCGGCAAAAACCGGTCCGATACCCTCGATGTACTTTGAGGACAGAAAACGCTTGATACCTTCAAGGGAGCTTGGTTGTACCGACTCATAACTGTGAAATTTAAATTGTTTACCCCATTTGGGATCATCGATCCAATAACCCCTGAACACGACCGTTTCACCTTCATTCAGCAGTTTCACCGTCCCTTTGACGGTAACTATTCCACGTTTGCCTTCAGGTTCGATTTTAGCAATGGTGAAACCATTTTCAGGATTAGTGAAGGTGATTGTTTTTACAATGCCTTTAATCGTATCGAGATTTTCGTTTGCCATGACTGTATTTAATGGTAGTTTTTTTATAGAAACGTATCAAGCTATGATTCTATTGCGTCTTTTTTTAATTTACATGACTTTCTTTCTGTTTGTTACAATTTGCATGTTTCAGGAAAATACGTATCTGCAAAAAAAAGTAAAGCCTTTTTCTATACATTACACGAAACTTCTTGAATGAATGTTCAAATTATACGATATTCTACACGATTATAATGATGAAATTACATCATTTTACGGATATGCTTATTTATTTGAGGTATGATATGAAGATTGAACGATTTGAGGTTGGACCATTAATGACCAACTGCTTTCTTGCGGAGTGTGAATATACCGGTGAATCCGTACTCATTGATCCCGGCGGCTTATCCGACAGGCTAAAGAAATCTATTATAAATTCGGATTTAAAGACGATTCTGCTGACCCACGGTCATTTCGACCATATCGGCGGATTGAATGACATCCTGAAATTTACCAGTGCTCCGGTTCTCATACATGAACTTGACGCTCACATGCTGACTGATCCTTTTCAGAATGCGTCTTCTCTTATGGGTATACAATATCGGACGATTGAGGCGTCATCATTGTTATCGGATGGTCAGGAAATAGTTTGCGGTAAATCGACATTAACGGTAAAGCATACACCGGGACATACTAAGGGCAGCGTATCGTTTGTTTCAGACAAAGAATTCGTTTTCGCAGGCGATACGCTGTTCAAGTTATCTGTCGGTAGATGGGATCTGCCCGGAGGAAGTTATGCCGCGCTTTTGGAAAGTATACGTAAAACATTTCTTCCGATGCCGGATTATATGAAAGTTTATCCCGGTCATGGTGATTCGACAACTATTGGTTACGAAAAAAAGTATAACCAGTTTATGGCAGCGGATATAGTATAGGAAACTGTCATGGCAGAGAGATTTTACATAACCGATTATCTGACCTATCTCGAAGTCGAGCTCGGTTTGAGTTCCAACACTATCGAGGCATATCTCCATAATGTCAACAGATATATATCATATCTTTCGGATCACAGCATAACAAATCCCGGTAAATCGGAAAAATCTATCGTACTCGATTTTATCAGTCATCTCAGGTCCCAGGGACTCACGGTAAACAGTGTGGCCCGTAACTTTTCCGCCATACGGTCATACCATCTTTTTCTGAACAGGGAGCGTATCACTGAAAATGATCCGACAGAAACGATTGAATTACTGTCTTTGCACCGAAAACTTCCCGATGTACTGAGTATCGATGAGATTATACGGCTGATCGAGATTCCCGATACGGCGGATCCACTCGGGTTACGTGACCACGCCATGCTTGAATTTGCCTATGCGACAGGTGTGCGTGTTTCGGAATTGATTTCAATCACTATCCAGAATATCCTTTTTGATGAAAACCTTGTCCGTATAACAGGAAAAGGCTCGAAAGAACGTATCGTTCCATTGGGAGAAACGGCAAAAAAGTCTGTTGTGAAATATATGCGGGAAATCCGGATTACTCTGGCCGGACAGAAATCGAAGGACGTGCTGTTTCTTAACCGTCGAGGAACTCCACTCACACGTATGGGATTCTGGAAAATTTTACGAAAATATGTTATTATGGCGGGCATTACCAAACACACCTCACCACATACCATCCGTCATTCATATGCGACTCATCTCCTCGAAGGTGGGGCTGACATACGGGTAGTTCAGGAACTACTTGGGCATGCAAATATTGCCACGACGGAAATATATACACACATAGACCGTGAATACATCAAAGAGGTTCACCGTACATTTCACCCGCGAGCATAATATAACCGGCATAAAGAAAGTATGGTGGTTGTTATTGGCTGGCGATCCCCAAAAATCCATGCGGCAGTTCGTTGTAAATCCTTTTATTTTAATATGTTATAGCGTTTTCTATCCATGAAAAAGTAAAGAGGTTAGCATCAATGTTTCAC
>JAFGMP010000442.1 GCA_016927495.1 Candidatus Latescibacterota bacterium
GTGATCCCCTCACCGGCTGGATAGAGGGAAGCAAGGGCCCCGGCATCGGCGACTACATTACTCTGGAACTGGACAAGGAAATTACGTGCGACAAAATCGAGGTGTCACCCGGTTTCTTCGACAAGCGCTGGTGGAAGGACAACAACCGCATCAAGGAACTGGAAGTGGCGTTCGACGACGAAAAGCACATAATGCGGTTCAACGACATCATGAAACCCCAGTCCGGCAAGTTCAAGGAGCCGGTCAAGTTTAAGAAAATAACGTTTTACGTGAAGGACGTGTACCGGGCTAAGAAATCCAATGACACGGCGATAAGTGAGATTGTGTTTTATTATAAGGGGAAGGAGATTGAGTTGGACCTTTCGCAGGTGAAGGGGTATCTAGAAAAAAAGACTAAGGCCGAGGTGGGAGAGTAACACTCAGAAGTCAGAAATCAGGATTCAGAAGTCAGGAGGATGGGTGATCCTCTGGGGTTTCGCTGCTGGAAAAGGAACCGCCGAGAGAAAAACGCTACTGCGTTTTGGTGTCCTGTGCGAAGGCACGAATGAGACGAAGGCGCCGAAATTTGGGGTAAACCGCTGTGGGAATAGTCTCTCGCAATGACGCAAAGCATGCAAATTTAAAAACTGAATGTCCTCTTTGATGAAGTGAATAGTTAAATTTATGAATTTTTAAAGTAAGTAAAAAAGGCGTCATATCTTACCAGGTTATGTTCAGAAATGGGGAATTTTTCTGATTTATCCTAACTGAAAATAGTGCCGATAGAATGCAAAAAAACACGGGGGAAAAGGTGGAATTATAAGGAAAAAATAGGAAAATCTTTAATTTTTAGGAGTTATTACACTAACGCGACTTGTAAAAAAGGGGGGCGTAGTAGTATATTATATATAGGAAGGAAGTACGAAAAAAGCATGAAAGCCTATCAAAAGGAAAGACTTGAAAATGCAATTTGTTATTTCGCATCTGAGCACTTTAAAAAGACACGGAAATTACCCACGCAGACGTATATCTATAAATATTTATCTCTTTTTGAATTTCAAATACTTGAAGAGACTGGTGAAGCACCTTTGGGTCTTAAATATCGGGCAATGAAAAGAGGACCGGTTCCAATAGAAATTTATAATAACCGACGTGATATTAATTCAGAATGTTTTTGTTTTGAGGAAAGAGATGATAATATATTTGACGTCCGTGCACTTAAAATGCCGAATATGGATTATTTTTCGGAATATGAAATACAAAAAATGAAGAATCTAATTTTTACATATGCCACACCATACATGACTTCTCATATAATGAGTGAATCCAGTCATGAAAAGATAAGAGCGTGGAGAATTGCTTACAATGAGCGAGGTGAAAATTCCATAATTGATAATTCAGATACCTTCGAAGATCTTTCTAAAAAAGATGAAAAGGATTTAACACCACAGGAAGAACATTTTTTAATAAGTGAATCCTTAAAAAATGTTGGTGTGTGATTGTTTAAAGTCGGAGATGTTTTCATTTGGGATAATTTTCCATATAAACATGATCCGAATTCTGAAATTAAAAAACGATATTTTATTTATTTAGGTAAAACCAAAGCATTTGTTGATCCCGTCTATTTATATATAGTTACCGGAACTACACAAAAGCAATATTATAATAAAGATGGGACAAGAAAACAACACTTGACGATGGTAATTCCCGCCAGGAATTATGGATTCCCAGAAGATACAATAATTGATCTGACCTTTGGTTTTTTTGAGAATTTAACAGAGGGTCAAATGATAAGCCACAAGCATGATATTGTCGTAATAGGACAATTACCAGAAGATCGATTGCGCCAATTATATAATCTCATTCTAAAAGAAACTCATATTACCAAAAAGATAAAATTTGATATTCATAATAGTTTCAATTTGGCTGGTATAAGTGGTTTGAAGAAACCTAAATGAAAAATCGAAAATCGATTCGAATAAAAATTTACAAAATTTAAAATGATTTGTTGAATCAAGAGTATCTTTAACTTGAAACGCTACTGCGTTTCGTGTCCTCGTGTGTTGGCAAACCGCCTCCATTCCAAACGGATACCGTTGAAGTTGAACAGGTAGCCCACGGGGAGACGGGAGAGCTTGAGGTAGTTGAGCAACTGGGCTTCATGTATGGGAATGATGTTTGCCACGGCTTTGAGCTCCAGGATAACCGTATTTTCCACAACAAGGTCAGCGATATAGCCACCGATGGGCTGACTCTTGTAAAACAACGGATAAACCTTCTGGCGCTCAAACCTGAGACCGGCCCTGGTAAGTTCTACACATACCGCCTCTTCGTAGGCTGATTCCAGCAACCCCGAACCCAAACCACGGTGTACTGTGAACGCACACTTTAAAACCTTATTAGACAATTCATGATAAACCAACTTAGACATATAAACCTCCTGTTTTTCCTTTGATAACACAACCACCCCGCAGGACCTGTCAAGGCTTCAGCGAAGCTGAACCCCGACGAAGGAGGGACTGCGGCCTTTACAGGTCCGAGGAGTGGTGTACAATGGAAAGACAGGCAGGAGGGTTATATCTTACGTAACCCGTAGGGATAAAACTATATTTCTTAAGCATTTCGAATCGCCAACCAACAGACACTCCCAGACATCCGTAGGGGACTAAAGCTGACAAAACGCAAGGAAATGTGTAACTCGCTAAAGCGACAGTATAGTCAGGCAAGAATCCGCGGGGGTGGGCCCGTGCGCAGGCATCCGCTCTTCTTCCGCGGCCATCCGCGGTCGGCGTACAATGTGAAAACCGGCAGGAGGATCATTGTCGAAGAAAAAAGCGCCACTTTAAAAACCCGAATGGGACACATCCTTACAGTAATCCGCATCAGGTCCAAACCGGCATACCAGTGAAAATTCAGTGTAAAATCAGGCAATTATGTGCTACCATGACCACAATTAAAATATATTTAGCCATACCCGGCAATGGTAAAAA
>JAFGMP010000443.1 GCA_016927495.1 Candidatus Latescibacterota bacterium
ACGCGGTGTATTTGTGGTTGGAGTCACCAATAATTATTTCAAATTTGCACGAACTGCCGAGGGTGGTCTTCGCCCGGACAGAATGAGTATGTCGGTGGAGGAAATGTCCGATATGGTCATCGATAGTTATGTACCCTGGGATAACGGGCTCGTTTCCGCACCGAAGGTTCCGCAGTTCAAATTGTGTCCCTCCACAGGTACCGCACAGGCGGCGGTGTACTGGGCATGCAGTGCGTCGCTGGCGAATCTGATCGGTACGAAGGGTAAAGGATGCAGTTACGAACCTGCGCGTAAATATCTCGATCTGGTACTCGAACGGTTCGTACAAATCGGAGCGGATCGTCCGAAAATTGACCGGATAGCCGAAAAATGGACTGATTTTGTGCTCGAAAAGAATGCGCGGCTCTTTGTGTATGGCGAACCGTTTGCTGTTGACGGCGACAGAAGCGGCAACATGTTTGTGAGCGATGCGGTCGGCGCCGCTTCGGGAACGATGATTGCGCAGGGATATAATGCTGACAATATCCGTGCAGATGATATCGTGCTTATCTGTTCGGTCCGGTCGAACCAGCCGCAGGAAATCGAGGTTGCACGGGCTGCACGGGCAAAAGGGGCATATATCGTTGCGTTCTGCCCATATGAAACGGATGGCGATGCCTCAGGGACACGACTTTTCAAAGAAGTTGACGATGCGTTAAATACCTACAGCGATGAAAGCGCCGGAGTCATCGAAGTCGAGGGATTAGATAAAAAAGTTTGCCCGATTACCGGACTGACCGGAAACCTTATCCTCTGGATGCTTACCGCCCAGTGGACGGATCATATGGCACAGCGCGGCGAGATGCCATACTACTGGCAGGGATTTCATGAAAGCGGCGGCCGTGAATATGATAACGGTGTCAGGCCATACTTTTTGGAAAGAGGCTATTGATAATCAAATACAAGGAGAATTACGATGGATAAATCAATTTCACGGCGGAGAATGCTGTCAGGCGCTCTTGCGGCGGGTGCTTGCGCAGCTTCTTTTATGACGGGAAATACGAATGCACAAACCCTCGATGTATCGTTTCCCGATAAATTCGAACCGCCCGAAAAACCATTTATGGATACCTATCATGAGGGTATTCTGAAGATCGCAAAAGGGATTCGCGACACTCAGATAGACAATATAACACAAGCGATGCAAAAAGCTTATGAGGTGCAGAAAAAAGGCGGCAAAATCTATTCGCACCTGCTTGTCGGCCATTTTTCAATGTTTGCCGGGAGTCCCGACCGTCCGGGACAACCGTTTCTTTTACCGCAGCGTATCGACAGAAACACAAAAGAAGATTTCGCCGCGATGAAAAAAGGCGATTTTCTTATAACCAATGGGGTCAATAAAGAAACTCAGGAAGCCCGTGAACGTGGTGTGTATGTTGTTGGAATTACCAATAATTACGTGAAGTTCTACAAAACACCGCCCAATGCGCTCAGGCCGGAAATCATGGAAACAGCGATAGAAGACGTTTCCGACCTTGTTATCGACAGTCAGGTCCCCTGGGATAACGGTTTGATTGCCGCACCGCTGATTCCGCAGTTCAAGATTATACCCTCCAGCGGTATATCTCAGTTTCTTGTGTACTGGGCCTGTACTGCCGCTCTTGCGCATCTCATAGGTAATAAGGGTAAGGGATCCTGCGCCGGGGTTGCAGAGCAATATCTCGACATGGCGTATGACCGTTTTCAGATGATCGGAACCGACCGTCCGAAAATTGATCTTGTGGCAAAAAAATGGGCAGATCTCGTTTTGGGTCAAAAAGCAAGGCTGCTGGTACACGGCCACCCTCAGGAAGTAAAGCCGTACGGTGGCACACGTAATGTGTTTGTGAATGAGTCGTACATAGTTGCTTCGGGAAGCATGATAGCCGATCTGTACGAGACACATCAGCATGATCTGAAACCCGGTGACATCGTTTTGATCGGCGGGCTTACTTCCGACAACATGAATGAAATCTCGGCAGTCCGTAACGCACGAAAAGCCGGAGCCTATACCGTTGCATTTTGTCCGTTCGGAACGGATGGCGACTCTTCCGGGATTCGTCTTTTCAAAGAAGTCGATGTGGCATTTAATACCTACAGCGATGAAAGCGAGGGTGTGATTGCGGTTAATGATTTCAATAAAAAGATTTGTCCTCTGACCGGATTAACCGGCAATCTCGTTCACTGGATGCTTATGGCGCAGTGGACCGATCATATGGCCCGTCGCGGAGAGATGCCCTATTTCTGGCAGGGTTACCATGAAAGGACAGGCCAGGAATATGACAAACTGGTACACCCGCTGTTTATGAAACGCGGTTATTAATTAATAAATTCAAGTGTTCAGCTCATTGAAAAGGAGATAGTAATGGGATCGAGGGGAAAAGGTGTATGCAGAATCTTTGTAGTAACGATAGCTTTGCTTTTTTGTCTGTTCGGTGTAATTAAAGCTCACGATTGCATTGCTGATGACGGGAAACTCCGTATTATCGCATTCGGCGCTCATCCTGACGACTGTGAAATAAAAGCCGGGGGTGTTGCAGCTATGTGGGCGGCACGGGGACACCATGTAAAATTTGTTTCGGTTACCAATGGCGATATCGGCCACTGGAACATGGCAGGCGGCCCTCTTGCCATAAGACGCAATGAGGAGGTTCAGCAGGCGGCAAAGATTTTCGGCATCGTAACCGAGGTTCTCGATATTCATGATGGTGAGGTTATGCCGACGCTTGAAAACCGCAAAAAAATAGTAAAGCTTATTCGCGAGTGGAATGCCGATATCGTGCTGGGGCCCCGGACCAACGATTACCATCCTGATCATCGCTACACAGGAATTCTTCTTCAGGATGCGGCGTTCATGGTTACCGTGCCATTTTTCTGTCCTGATATACCGCATCTGACAAAAAATCCGGTCTTTATGTATTTTTCCGACGGTTTCCAGAAACCTAATCCTTTCGCTGCCGATGTTGCAGTTGCTATCGACGAGGTTATCGATAAAAAACTCGATGCGCTGGTCGGTATGGAGTCGCAGTTTGTCGAACGCGGTGTTTCCGGCACTGCGGAAACAATGCCGAAGAATGAAGCGGAACTGCAGGAAGCACGCAGCAGAGTTCGTGACGGTTTTTCGCGTCGCTTTCAGAGTGAAGCAAACAGATTCCGTGATAAACTGAATGAGTATTACGGTCAGGACAAAGGAAGCAAAGTTCAGAGCGCCGAAGCATTTGAGATATGCGAATACGGTCGCCGCCCACGAAAAGAAGAGCTGAAAGAGTTGTTTCCGTTTTTTGATAAGTAAGAGAAAATTAAATAATAGTATGAGGCTAAAGTTACGTAGGGACAGAATATATTCTGTCCCTATAAAAAATTGTCTGAACCATGATTCACATGATTAAATGATGGCCATGATCCGTCTTTGCAGAAAAAATTGTTGCGACGCGATATGTACTTTAATTTTTGTTTTTTTAATCATGCACTTAAAGAAAATCAAGAAAAATTATGGTTCAGGTTTTTTCCCCATTATACTTTTTTGGGTGTGTAAATAATTATA